>SLQN01000155.1 GCA_007131465.1 Paracoccaceae bacterium | reverse complement strand
TATCGTCAGGCCTTTGCGGCGGGGCGGCTGGAACTGGGCGGGCTGGTGGCGCGCGATTCGATCCGCCGCGGCCGGACCCGCGCGATCGGGAATATCGCGGGCGCGTTTGCTCTCGGTCGCGGGTATGAACTGGACTTCAATATCGTTCAGCCTTCAGACCGCAGTGTGCTGGAGGATTACCGTGACGGTGACCCGTTGCTGACGAGTAACGTGACCTTGCAGCGCATCCAGCGCGATGCGCGTCTGCGGGTCGAGGTGCTGCAATTCCGGTCGCTGCGCCTGGCCGATGTGGGGGCCGCCCTGCCCAATACAGTCGGGCAGGCGGTGATAGAGCGGCGTAGGGATCTGCCGGGGCTGGGAGGGGTCGGCAGTCTGCGGCTGGAAGCCCATCTGCACCAGCGCCGTACGGGCCTTGCCGCCGCTCTGGACCCTGCGCCGGGCATCGCTGTTGGTCCGTTGCCGCGCGAACTGGGCCGCCTGAGCCTTGATCTGGACTGGCGGCGCGATGCTGTGCTGCCCGGCGGGGTACAGGGAGCAGTCGGGCTGAACCTTGGGATCGACAGGTTCCGCCTGTCCGACACGGGTGGGGTGTTTCCGACATCGGCCACCCGCGTCACGCCCAACGCGATGGCCGAATTGCGCTGGCCGCTGGTGCGCCGCGAAACCAGCGGCGTCACCCATGTGATAGAGCCGGTGGCGCAGGTGATCTGGGGCCGTGACCGGCAGGAGGTCTTGCCGCACGAGGCCAACCGAATGCCCGAACTCGACCCTGGCAACCTGTTCAGCCTTGACCGTTTTCCCGCGCGCGATACCCGCGAAGCCGGGCTGCGCGGTAATCTGGGGCTGAGTTGGACTCGCCAAGACACCGATGGCTGGAGCAGCACATTGATGTTAGGCCGGGTCTGGCGGCAACGCGATCTGGGACAATTCTCGCAGGCCAGCCCGCTGTCCGGCACAAGCTCGGACTGGCTGCTGGAGGCGCGGCTGGACACCGGCACTGGCCTGAGCATCGCCAATCGCTCGCTCCTGTCGCCCGATATGCGATTGCAACGCACCGCGCTGGAACTCGACTGGACGGGCGAGGATTTTGCGGTCTCGACCAGTGTTCTGCACATCACTGGAAATACCTTCGAATCGCGGGCGCGGACTTCGACGGAATGGAACTTTGCTGGGCAGCGCGCGCTCGATGACTACTGGACAGCGCGGGTCGGCTGGCGCTATGACGTTGCGCAAAGCCGCGCGGCACAGGCACAACTGGGGCTGGAATACGAGAATGAATGCCTGCGCATGGCAGTCGGGCTGGAGCGCCAGTTCGCCACGGCCAGTTCGCCCACACCGCGCACGTCCTTTGGCCTGAAGATCGACATTCTGGGGATTGGGGGCAATCCGGGTCGCGCGCGGCGCGCATGCAGTGAGCTTTAGGCGGATGCACGCGTCCGGCCCGCGTATCGGTGATGACATTTCAGGACAAAGCGTGTAGTTCATCACGAAACGGCTCTGGATCGGCCATGACAACGGAACGGACATATTACATGCAGCTTTCAACGGATTCGGCGCTGATGAGGACAATTCTTGTATTGTCGGTTGCGGTCCTTCTTGTAACGGTAAACGCGCCGGTGGTGCAGGCGCAGAGCCTGTTTGCGCCCGCGCGTCAGGTCAATGACCGGGTGATCACGAATTATGATGTCGAACAGCGTGTCGCCTTCATGACATTGCTGAACGCAGGCGCTGCCGACATGCGCGCCGAGGCGCTGTCGCGCCTGACGGAAGAAGCGATCCAGCGCGAACAGGCGCGACGGCTGAACCTGCGCGTCAATATCGACGAGATTGCCGAAGGGATGACAGAATTCGCAAGCCGCGCGGAATTGTCGTCTGAAGACTTCGTTGATGTGCTGGCTCAGAACGGAGTCGACCGCGAAACTTTCGCGGGGTTCGTAGAGGCCGGACTCCTGTGGCGCAAGGTCGTGGCGCGCCAGTTGCCCGCGCTGGTATCCGCTGGGGCTTCCGATGCCGAGCGCGCGCGCGATGTCGTCGCGATCCTCGGCCGACAGCGGGTGCTGATCTCGGAAATCTTTCTGCCGACAGACCCCCAGTTTGCCGATGCCGTGGGCCAGATCATGGACATGATCGAATCCGCCCGCAGCGTCGAGGAATTCTCGCGCATCGCGCGTGAATTCTCGCTCGCCGGGTCGCGCGATCAGGGCGGGCGCCTGTCCGACTGGGTGGCTGTTGAAAACCTGCCCGGCCAAATTTCGGGCCAGTTGGCCGCAGCCCGTCCAGGTCAGGTTATCGGCCCGATCGAAATGAGCCCCGAGGCAATCGCCTATTTCCAGTTGCGTGCGAGTGACAGTTCACGCGACATCCCGCCCGACCAGATCACGCTGCGCTACAAGCGTCTGCTGCTGCCCGGTGGCGAAACGCCTGAGAACCTGCAACGCGTGGCGCAGATGCAGGCCCAAGTGCGCCAATGCGCCGAGCTTGGCCCCTATGCGCGCGGGTTGTCCGAAGATGCGCTGGTGGAGATCGAGGGCCTGGTGAACGAGATCGCGCGCGCCGATGCCATGGACCTCGCGCGTCTGGACCGCAACCAGATTTCTTCAGGGCGCAACGAGGGCGGACAGTTGGTGGTCGTGATGCTCTGCGCGCGTGAATTGCAGTTCGATGAGCGCCCATCCGATTCGCAGATGCGCAACATCGTCTTCGATCGTCGCATTGATGCGATGGCCGCGCTGAAGTTGCAGGAACTGCTGGCGGATGCAGATATCCGCGACTTCTGATCGCCGGGCGCGCGGTCAGTCTTCGCCTTCATCGCTGGCATGTGCCCCACGTTCCCGATAGGGCGTGGTGTCGTAATGGGCGCGGTAGCACTTGGAGAAATGCGAAGGCGACGTGAAGCCGGTGGCCAGGGCCACGGAAATAACGCTCATGTCGGTCTGCATCAGAAGGTTGCGCGCCCGTTCCAGCCGTAATTCCATGTAATAGCGTTTCGGGCTGCGGTTCAGGTAGCGCCGAAACAGCCGTTCCAGTTGCCGTGTCGACATGTTCACTTCATCCGCCAGTTCGGATGGGCTGATCGGTTCCTCGATATGGTTTTCCATGAATTCGATGACCCGCGCCAGCTTGGGGTGGCGCACCCCGATGCGCGCCGGGATCGACAGGCGTTGCGTGTCACGGTTGGTGCGGATCGCGGAATAGATAAGCTGATCGGCCACCGCATGCGCCAGATCCGCCCCTTCGGCATTGGTCAGCAGGGCCAGCATCATGTCCAGCGGCCCCGTGCCGCCCGCCGAGGTCAGCCGCTTGCCATGGATCACGAAGACCGATTTCGTCAGGTTGATCTCGGGGAAATCCTCGATCAGCGCATCATGGTTTTCCCAGTGGATCGTGGCGCGATGCCCGTCCAGAAGTCCGGCCTTGGCCAGCGTCCAGGCCCCGGTGCAGATGCCGCCGATGGTATTGCCATGCCGCGCACGCTTGCGCAGCCAGGACAGGATCGCGGGTGAGGTGGCGCGCTGCACATCGACACCGCCGCACACAAGGATCATTGCATCCCCCGGTACATCCCCCAGCGCCCCCGTCACGGCAACTTCGGTCCCGTTCGAGCAGCGCACAGGCGCGCCGGTTTCGCTGAGGACCTGCCATGAATAGATCGGCTTGCCCATGACCCGGTTCGCCAGTCGCAGGGGTTCGACTGCAGCGGCATAGGCCATCATCGTGAACCTGTCCAGGAGCAGGAACACCACATGGTGTGGGTCGCCACCAGCGATGCGCGCAGGTCTGGGGGGGAGGGGCGTGGACATAGGGCGTGGCATGTCTCGTATCTGATAACGGTCCGACACAATCAATTTTCAGGCTGGCACGCAAGGTCAATCGTGTTTGCAAGCCCGGAGCGGCTTTTGTATAGAAGGCGCGAAAGCCGCGACCTCATGGATGGTGCCGGCAGCATGAACGGGGAGGTAATGATGACCCAAGGCTGGACAAGATCGACCTGGCGGGCGCAACCGCGCATCCAGATGCCGGATTACCCGGATGCAGCCGGATTGCAGGCGGTTGAGGCACAGCTTGGCAAATACCCGCCGCTGGTCTTTGCCGGAGAGGTGCGCGCGCTCAAGCGCAAGCTCGGTGCAGCCGCGCGCGGCGAGGCGTTTCTGCTTCAGGGCGGCGATTGCGCCGAGAGCTTCTCTGAATTCACGGCCGACAGTATTCGTGACACGTTCAAGGTGCTGTTGCAGATGGCCATCGTGCTGACCTATGGCGCGAAAGTGCCTGTGGTGAAGGTCGGGCGCATGGCAGGCCAGTTCGCCAAGCCCCGTTCTGCCCCGACCGAAAAGATGGGCGATCAGGAACTGCCCAGCTACCGGGGCGACATCATCAATGGATTCGAATTCACGCCTGAGGCGCGCATCCCCGATCCGGCGCGGATGCTGCAGGCCTATACGCAGGCCGCGGCCAGCCTCAACCTGCTGCGCGCCTTCTCCAAGGGCGGCTATGCGGACATGCACCGCGTTCATTCCTGGACGCTGGGGTTCGCCGAGGGTGAGAAGGCCGAGCGCTACCGCGAGATGACAGACCGCATTACCGACACGCTGGATTTCCTGACCGCCGCCGGAATCACCTCGGACACCAGCGCCGACCTCTCCTCCGTGGACTTCTACACCAGCCACGAAGCACTGCTTCTGGAATATGAAGAAGCGCTGGCGCGGATCGATTCGACATCCGGGCTGCCGGTGGCCGGGTCAGGCCATTTCCTCTGGATTGGCGACCGCACCCGCCAGCCCGATGGCGCCCATGTCGAATTCTGCCGCGGGGTGCAGAACCCGATCGGGCTGAAATGCGGCCCAACAATCACGGTGGATGACCTAAAGCGCCTGATGGCCCGTCTGAACCCTGAAAACGAACCCGGTCGGCTGACGCTGATCGCGCGGTTCGGGGCCGGGCAGGTGGGCGATCACCTGCCGCGCCTGATCCGCGCAGTGCGCGAAGAAGGTGCACAGGTGTTGTGGACCTGCGACCCGATGCACGGCAACACGGTCAAGTCCTCGTCAGGCTACAAGACGCGGCCGTTCGAATCGGTGCTGCGCGAGGTGCGCGAATTCTTCGCGATCCACAAGGCCGAAGGCTCGATCCCCGGCGGCGTGCATTTCGAAATGACTGGCAAGGATGTCACTGAATGCACAGGCGGGCTGCGCGCTGTCACGGATGAGGACCTCTCGCAGCGCTATCACACGGCCTGCGACCCACGCCTGAATGCCAGTCAGTCGCTGGAGCTGGCATTTCTGGTGGCCGAGGAACTGGTGGGCCGCCGCCAGACTCTTGCCGCCGCCACGGGCTGATCTCGCCGTTCATCTTGGTGAAAATATCCTCGGGGTTTCTCAAGGGGGGCGAGCCCCCCTTGAGGCAGGGAGTTTGAGGGGCGGCTGCCCCTCAAGCCCCCCCCCGGCCCCATGTCACCGACGCAGGTTTTGCCATGCCCGACCTCTCCTTGCGCGCCGCAACCCCCGATGACGCCGCTGCCGTTGCTGCGATCTGGAACCCGATCATCCGCGACACTGTCATCACCTTTAATCCAGTCGAACGCAGCCCGGCCGAAATCGCCGCCATGATCGTGGCACGGCAAGCCGACGGGCATGCCTTCCTCGTCGCGACGGCCGGTCCGCAAGTGATTGGCTTTGCCAGCTATGCGCAGTTTCGCGGTGGCGCGGGCTATGCGCGCTGCATGGAACACACGATCAACCTCTCTCCTGATGCGCGCGGCAGGGGGGCTGGGCGGGTGTTGCTCGCGGCCCTTGAACACCATGCGACCACCGCAGCCCATAATGTTATGGTCGCCGCCGTGACCGGGTCCAACCTTGGCAGCATCGCTTTTCACGCGGCACTCGGATATGCACAGGTCGGGCGCATGCCGCAGGTGGGCTGGAAATTCGGCGTGTATCACGATCTTGTCCTGATGCAGAAAATGCTGGGGCCGGAGTGATTTCTGTGGCTGCAATTCCACCGCCCGGCTGCTAGGTTGTCTGCCATGTCGATCTGGTCCCGCATAAACGAGGCATTGCGCGCGCTGCGCCAGGGTGAACCGCTCAGCCAGGTCTTCGACCATCTGCGCGCGCCGCCCGAACGCACGGTGGCCTTCACCATCGCGGTCATCGCGCTGGGCGCGAAGCTCGCCAAGGCAGACGGGCAGGTTACCCGCAACGAGGTGGCGACCTTCCGGCGCATCTTTACCATTCCCCCCGAAGATGAGGCCGCCGCTGCGCATGTGTTCAACCTCGCGCGGCAGGATGTGGCAGGCTATGATCTTTATGCCCGCAAGATTGCTGCCATGTTCCCACCGCGCGACCCGGTGCTGATGGACCTGATGGAGGGTTTGTTCGAGGTCGCGGTGGCCGATAATGACTTTCATCCCGACGAGGAAGCGTTTCTGCGCCATCTGGCACAGATATTCGGTCTGACAGCGCGGTGTTTCGACTGTCTGCGCGCGCGCTTCGTGGGCGATGTCGCGCCCGATCCCTATGATGTGCTCGAAGTCAGCCCGGACGCGCCCCTGACCGAGATTCAACGCGCCTATCGTCGTGCCGTGCGCGAAACCCATCCGGACCGCCTGGCCGCGCGCGGCGTTCCGCCTGAGGCGGTGCAACTGGCCGAACACCGCCTGCGTGACCTCAACCACGCCTGGGATGAGATCCGGCAGGGACGTGCGGCCTGATCCATCCGGTCCGGACCAGTGTCCTTGCCCCCCATGCAGACCCGTCTTTCACAGAGTCCGACACTTTTGCGCGAGAGCCGCGCAAGCCACTGGCCCCGTGTGACGCGGCGGGCTATCCTTCGTCTATGAAAAGAATTAGCGCTGCCCTGATCTTGAGTGTTGGCATTGTAGCGCCCCTGTGGGCGCAGTCCGAGGACGCGCCCCTGCCCGAGGTGCAGGAAGACTCTGTCCCCCTCATCGATCTGTTCGAGCGTCTGCTGCGGGGCTTTCTGGCCGAGGTCGAGCCGCAGATGCGCGAGATGGAGCGCGGCTTCTCGGCAATGGAACCGGAGATACAGCGCTTTCTGGAGCAGA
Source organism: Paracoccaceae bacterium (assembly GCA_007131465.1). Lineage (GTDB taxonomy): Bacteria > Pseudomonadota > Alphaproteobacteria > Rhodobacterales > Rhodobacteraceae > Roseinatronobacter. The sequence continues at coordinate 3,127 of SLQN01000155.1, read as the reverse complement.
TGCGCGGCTTGACACAGTTTCACTCGCCCGAGGTTCTGCCCAATGGCGATATCCTGATCCGGCGGCGTCAGGCCACCGATCCCGAAGGCGTGCCCGAGGCAACTCCCGCCCCGGACGGCCCTGAGCGTGAGGACTCAAGCCCGTCGACGCCGGACGCCCCTTTCGAATTGTGACCGCGCCCGACACGCACATGCGCCACGACGCCGATCTGATTCGCAAGCGCGGCAAAGCGCTGTTCGGCGACCTCGGTGAACAGGTCTTTCATCTCGCGTTCCAGCACCAGTTCCAGAATACCTTTCTTCGGAAAATACTTCAGCGCGCCCGCATTTTCTGGCCCGTCCATTGAAAACATCGCCCCGAAACGCAAAGCACGGCCCAGCATCTTGGCTTCGGCAAGGTCCTTTTCCGACAGCAAACCTGCGACTTCCTTGATCCGTGGTCGCATTCCGCTGGTCTTGTAGCGGTGCATCAGCGCGATACCCAGATAAACGCGGCCCGAATGATCCAATCCGCCCAGATTGGCGCGGGTGGTGGTGTCGAAACAGGCGTCGGCCCGATAATCGGGATGCGCGCGCCAGTTCACGTCATGCAGCAGGCAGGCCGCGCGGATCAGGCGCAGCCGTTCGGGGCTGCGATTGCGATAGAGGGGTAGCAGGAAGTTATAGAGTTTCTTTCCGAAACCGGGGATGCGCGCGCTGGCATGTTCCATGAAATGACACGCCTCGATCAGCGGGTCGCGCATGCGCAGGGCGTCGGGCATCTGTTCATACAGGATGCCTTCGCGGATGCCGTAGCTGGACACATAGACCTGTTTCGGTGCGAAGACATGGACCAATTGGCGCAGGACCTGCGCTGCCAGCGGGATCAGGCTCATCCGTTCGGCAGAGACGCCGGTCATCGCGCGCAGCCGGGCGGGGTCCTGCTCGGCGATCCAGTCGATCGTCTTTCGGATGGCCTTGGGGGTCATCGCGTATTCATGCAGCACTTTCAGCGGGTAGCCGCGCCGTTCCATGTCCAGCCGCGCTATGGCCCGCCATGACCCGCCCACAAGATAAAGCGCATCGTGATGGTCGCCCACCTGATCGCGCAAGCCCTTGAGCGTGTCGCTGATATGCGACCGCAGCCCTTTCTTGCCTCCCTTGATCATCTGCAGCCGGAATGGGCCCAGCCCCGAAGTGACATTGGCATGCACGCGCCCCTCGCCGATGACGGCCAGTTCCATGCTGTTGCCGCCGATGTCGCACACAAGCCCCTGCGCTTCGGGCCAGCCTGTCAGCACGCCCTGCGCCGAAAGCCGGGCTTCTTCCGGCCCGTCGATGATGCGCATGCGCAGGCCGGTTTCCGCCGCGATCAGGGCACAGAATTCAGGCCCGTCCTCGGCCTCGCGCATGGCGGCGGTGGCCACCATGGTCAGGTTTGTCAGCGACATGCCGCGCGCCAGAAGGGCAAACCGCTTGAGCGTGGCCAGTGCGCGCAAACGCCCCTCGGGGTTCAGCTTGCCGCTTTCGGCCAGCCCCCGGCCCAGACCGCACAGCACTTTTTCGTTGAAGAAATAGGCCGGGCTGCGGGCCGCCCCGTCAAAAACCACCAGACGGACCGAGTTCGATCCCACGTCGATCACACCGACATGCGCGAGGGCGCGGGCCTGCGGGTCTGAAAAGATCGGCTTGTCGAATAATCCGGTCTGCAGATCGGGGTCCGGCCCTACTGCGGGTGCGGGCGCATTGCCATCCATTGGGGCCGCTCCTGTCTGACATCGGGTGACCCGACAATACCTTGTCTGCGCAGGCAGGGTCAATCGCTCTGCCGAGTTTCGGTGTCGCAGGGCCTGCAGTGGCAAAAACGGTGCGAGAGGCCCTTTTGCCCCGCGACGCATTGCGCCATAAGGGGGGCGATCCCCGCCAGTGTGACGAGAGGCCGCATGCACGATATCCGCGCGATCCGCGAAAACCCTGCCGCTTTTGATGCCGCCCTTGCGCGGCGTGGCCTTGCAGCCCAATCCGGCGCGATTCTGGCGCTGGATCAGGCACGCCGCACAGCGATTTCGCAGGCAGAGGGCGCGAAGGCCGCGCAGAACATGGCGTCAAAGGACGTGGGCGCGGCCAAGGCGCGCGGTGACGAGGCCGAGTTCCAGCGCCTGCGCGCGTTGGTGGCCGAAAAGAAGGCCGAGATCGCGCGACTGGAAGACGAGGCGCGCGCGGGCGACGCCGGTTTGACTGCGCTTCTGGAAACCCTGCCAAACCTGCCCCTGGCCGAAGTCCCGGTCGGGGCGGATGAGACCGGCAATGTCGAAATGCACCGCTGGGGGACCCCGCGCGTGCCGGATTTCCAGCCGGTCGAGCATTTCGAGATCGCCAGCGTGGCGCAGGACATGGATTTCGCCACAGCGGCGAAACTGTCGGGGTCGCGCTTTGTGGTCTTGCGCGGGGCCGTGGCGCGCGTGCACCGGGCGCTGGCGCAATTCATGCTGGACCTGCATGTCGAGGAACACGGCCTGGCCGAGGTCAACAGCCCCGTTCTGGTGCGTGACGCGGCAATGCATGGCACAGGCCAGTTGCCGAAATTCGCCGAGGACAGCTATCAGACGACCAATGGCTGGTGGCTGATTCCGACTTCGGAAGTGACACTGACCAATTTCGCTGCGGGAGAGATTCTGGAAGGCGCGACCCTGCCGCTGCGGTTTTGCGCCCATACGCTGTGTTTCCGGTCAGAGGCGGGCAGCGCGGGCAAGGACACGACCGGCATGCTGCGCCAGCACCAGTTCGAGAAGGTCGAGATGGTCTCGATCACCCGGCCCGAGGACAGTCTTGCGGAACACGCGCGCATGACCCGTTGTGCCGAAACCGTGCTGGAGCGGCTGGGCCTGCCGTATCGGACCCTTGTTCTGTGCACGGGTGACATGGGATTTGGCGCGCAGAAGACGCATGATATTGAAGTCTGGCTGCCGGGGCAGGGGCAGTATCGCGAGATCTCCAGCGTTTCGGTCTGTGGCGATTTTCAGGCCCGGCGCATGAATGCGCGTTTCCGGCCAGAAGGGGGCGGCAAGCCCGAGTTCGTGCATACGCTCAATGGGTCAGGTGTGGCCGTGGGGCGCTGCCTGATCGCGGTTCTTGAAAACGGCCAGCGC
>SLQN01000221.1 GCA_007131465.1 Paracoccaceae bacterium | reverse complement strand
CCACGTTGACATCGTGGGGGTCACTGGTTCGAGTCCAGTTACGTCCATTAGGGCTTATAGCCCTCATATCGAAGCTTTTAGGCAATTCCTATGTAGTCTTGCTTATACTTGGTAGAGCTTGTTGGAGCTTCTTGAAACAGTTTTTTGTGTGCAGATTGTGTGCATGGGACAAAGCAAGCTATCTAGGCAGTGACCAGCCTACAAGTGAAAAGGTGATTTTCTATTCGACGCCGTCTCCCTTATAACTAGCTGATATTTTGCATTAGTTCTGAAAACAGGGCTTCAATTATGCATCAATGCTTTCGATCTCATTGTGCAGCCAATCAACAAAAAGGCAAAAAACAGAAATCAGAGCGAATTAAGATAATGAATGAAACAGACAAAATAGAGAAAACATTAAACTCATTCCTGAAAAATGAGATGACAAATGTTTTATTTATAAGGGGTGAATGGGGGATAGGAAAAACCTATTTTTGGGAAAGCTATATCAGAAAAAAGTTAAACCAAAATAAAGTCGAAAATCTAGCTTATTCTTACGTCTCTTTATTTGGAGTGTCTAATATAAGCCAGTTAAGAGAAAAGATTCAGAGTTCCGCCAAGATTATAGATAGCGGTGGATCGTCCATAAGGAAAATAGAAGAATTTGCAAACGAACAGAACCAGATATTTCAACTCCTATACGGAAATAAAGCAAGGCAACTAGAATCCAAATTTTCAATTATTCCAAAAATAGTAAGTCGCGCGAGATTGGGAACTCTTCAATTAGGGTTTATTTCGGAATTCTACAGACAATATAGAGAAAGCCTTATCTTTGACTACCTTGTTTGCATCGACGATTTTGAAAGGAAGCAAGATGATTTGGAAGTTGGTCAAGTGATGGGACTGATCAATGAATTAAGCTTTCAGAGGAAGTGCAAAGTCGTTGTCATTCTAAATGAAGAAAAATTAGACAAAGAGAATGCCATTGACTTCAAAAAATATAGAGAAAAAATTGCTGATGTTGAAATCAGATACTCACCTAGCACACAAGAGAATATCTTGAAGGTTTTTTCTGGAAAAGAGTTTTACTTTGAGAGAATACTGCAAATTTTCCAGTATCTAGGCTCTGTTAATATCAGAATCTTTAAGCGATTCAAGTGGGCGATAGAGCACATTCAGGAATACACGAATGCTTGTGAAGATGCTGTGAAGGTAGAGGTAGCAGCTCATTTAGCGCTTTATTCCTGGGCTTTTCTTGAGTCTGACCAAGATCTATCCCTGCCATTTGTGAAACAAAGCTTAAACACATATGGTTACATACTAGTAAATATGCAGAAAGACAAAGATGACTCTATGTTCACGGAACACGAAAAGCGTTGGTTGAATGAAGTCATTCCTAATCTGCCGATAAGTGAAGCCAAGTATGATGAAAATATAACTAATCTCATCCAATACGGATACTTATTGGATGAAGAAGATTTTATTGAAAACATATCGGAAGAGAACGAAAAGGAAAAAAAATACCAATACAGGCAGCGTATTGAGAATGTATTTGCCATGTATCAATACTCCCTACGTGATAATCAGAAAGAAATAGTGCAAGCATCTCATGATCTTTTAGCTATAGGACTAGAGAAAATACTGTTTAGCGACTTTTCAAAAGTAATTACATTGCTAGATGCTTTAGAAGAGAACACGGACTCGTATATTGAAGAATATTGTCAGGTCAATCCAGATGTTATTAGAGAAATAGCTTCTGACTCTTCTTTCACTCGAAGCAATATTAAGAGCAAGCTTCTTGCAGAGAAGGTTGAGAACGCTCGAGTCGCGATGCGTGAAGACATTAACCTTGACAGTGTTTTGACTCACATTATGCAGAAACAAAGTCACCGCACGGAACAAATAGATTTTCTCTGTTCTCTGAGTCCATCTGATATTTTTAATTGGATAAAAAGGATGATTAGACAATCTTTAGATAAAGATGCAAATAATATTGCGGAAAAACTACAAGATACTCTGTACTACTTTCGCGGCATGAAAGGCCAGGATAATGATGCTAATGCAAAATACAGGCTTATTCTTGAAAACTTTGAGTCTGCCCTTAAATTATTGGCGAATGATTGTACTATCAATAGAGTAAGGGTTCAAAACTTGTATAGGATTGATTTAGAAAATCAGATTGATTAGTTTTGTCGTAGGTTGGGTTAGCGTTAGCGTAACCCAACAAAACCGTTACTGGTGTTGGGTTTCGCTTCGCTCAACGCCAACCTATATTAGAAATTTTGTCAGTCAATCAGGATATGAACAGATGCTTCCAGTTCCAGGGCACAGTTTGAGATCCTTATGAGTAGTGGTATACCAAGTCCAGCTCGGGATCTGGAGTTTTCCCACAGGCAGAACTCCAGGTCTGGACTTGGATCTGGTTTAACTTTATTCAGAGAGTACTAAGCTTTATTGAAATTTGGCTAATTCCTTTGACAGGATTAAACCGTCACGACTTGGCGAGACTTCCATGCCTCATAAGCTGCCATATCACCCCCAAAGGAATCGGGAGAGACAAT
>SLQN01000244.1 GCA_007131465.1 Paracoccaceae bacterium | reverse complement strand
GGCGCTGGTTACACTTATTCTGGGGGGGCTTTACTCTGGCTTCTTCACCCCGACAGAGGCAGGCGGCGTGGGTGCTTTTGGCGCGCTGCTGATTGCACTGATGCGGCGGCAACTGGACCGCCCCCGTATGTGGCAGGTGCTGTATCAGACAGGACTGGTTTCCGTGGCGATCCTCGTGCTGCTGATCGCCGCCGGCTACTACAGTCGGATGCTGTCTATCGCAGGAATACCGAATGCGATTGCCATGCTGGTCCAGGATTCCGGCCTTGGTCCCTACGGCTTCTTGCTGATTTACGTTGTGATTGTGCTGTTGATGGGCATGATTTTGGATTCAACCTCCATCTTGCTTATCATGGTTCCCATCTCGGCCCCAATCGCGCAAAGCCTTGGGTTCGATCTGGTCCATTTTGGCATTATAACTGTAATCGCGGTCGAGATCGGCTTGTTGACCCCGCCTTTCGGAATATCCGTCTTCACTGTGCACACGGCACTTGCAGATCCCAATACGAAGGTCGAGCAAGTGTTCATGGGGACGCTGCCCTTTGTTCTGGTTATGGCCTTGTCACTTCTTCTGATCGCGGCATTCCCGATCTTGTCGACTGCGCTGATCTGACCAGACTGACATACAACATGGAGATATCATGGAACTGAGTGACGAAATCACAATCCCGGCCCCATGCGCGCAGGTCTATGCGGCACTGAACGACACAGATATCTTACGCAAGTGCATTCCGGGATGCGAAGAAATCACACGCCATTCAGAAACCGAGCTGGAGGCGAAAATTGTGCTGAAAATCGGTCCGGTCAAGGCGCGTTTTGCCGGTGCTGTCATGCTTGATCCTGTAGACCCACCGCGCGAATTTCACCTGACAGGCTCTGGCACGGGCGGGGCTGCTGGCTTTGCCAAAGGAGGCGCGCAAATCACGCTTGAAGAAGATGGCGCGCAAACCCTTTTGCGCTACACAGCCCGCGCTGACGTCGGCGGCAAGCTTGCGCAGCTTGGAAGCCGGTTGATTATGGGCACAACGCGCAAGCTGTCAGCGCAGTTCTTTGACAATCTCGCAGCAGAATTGACAGACCTTGACGCCGGGACGCCCAAAGCTGACGCATAGTCGCAACGGAGAGTGTTCGCGGCATGCATGAACCAACGATTAAATTGGAATTCATTTCATGCAGTTGATCGCCAGCTTCACATTTTTCCAAGATGCACAGACACTTTTTGTAGCCATCATCGCCGTATTTTTGGTCGGTTTGTCAAAAGGCGGGCTCGGCGGGGCCTTCGCATTGATGGGCGTTCCCATCCTTTCGCTTGTCATGCCCCCTATTCAGGCAGCTGCACTGCTACTTCCCATCCTGCTTATGATGGACGCAATAAGTGTCTGGACGTGGCGCGGTTGGTTTGATCGTGCGACCCTGTGGTATTTGTTGCCCTCGGCGATGGTAGGCATAGCGATAGGCGCACTGACGGCTGCGATTACTTCCGAAGCTTTCGTGCGTTTGATTGTCGGTTTGCTTGCTTTGGCTTTTGTTGTGCGGATGATCGTGATGCGCACAGGTGGACAACCGCAAGGGCAAAGACGATTAAGCGGCTCTTTTTGGGGCGCATTCGCTGGGTTTACCAGTTTTGTAGCCCATGCAGGAGGGCCGCCATTTCAGGTCTATGCTTTGCCGTTGAAGCTTGATCCACGACTTTACACCGGGACAAGTGTCATTTTCTTCGCGATTATTAATCTCGTCAAAGTGGGACCCTATGCGGCACTGGGGCATTTTGACATGAAAACGTTACTTTCAGCAGCGGCAATGTTGCCCTTGGCCGCAATCTCGACACTGCTTGGTGCAATGATCATAAAACGCATAAATGCACAGGTTTTCTATCCCTTCATGTATGTGATGATTACGCTGGTTGGCGCAAAACTGGTGTGGGACGGAATTATCGCGTTTTGGCTTTGATAAAACGTGCAGCCTGCGTGGGCTGGCGGCACTCCGAGATCCCGATTGTCGACTATGTTTTCGCAAATTCCGAACTTGCGTATTTGCGCCAATCGAGGTCGGCGTGGCGACTGGATGCTTTAGCAACATGCTGCGCACGCAATGCTGCAAACTCACAGTCGGCAATCCGCCCATTGCGACGGTCACGGAGGCGTTTCTGCAGCCAATGAGCGCGAAAGCTGAATTCTTCAGTATCACCAAGCAATCAAACAGAAAATCATGATTGACTTTCTGCCCCCCTTGACGCAACCTTTGAAAATGACAGACGAGCGCCCGATGACCAGATCATCCGGCGCTTTTTGTTTTCCGAGCCACCGGAGAGCCGTTACATTTCCCGGCCATACCAGCGCACGCGCCCAATGATATTGACCTCATCCGCTGTGCATTCATATGGCGAATACTGATGGTTGTCGGAAATGATACGCACGCGCGGCGGGTCGCTCATGGGCACATGCTCCAGCCGCTTGGCCACGAGGCCCATACCGTCATGGAGCACGAACACCCCTGGCGGGATCGGGTTGCGCTGGTTCATGTCGACCAGGATGACATCGC
>SLQN01000063.1 GCA_007131465.1 Paracoccaceae bacterium | reverse complement strand
GCGCGCGACGATCTGGTGCAATCGGTTCTGGACCAGGGCGGGTTTCTGCATGGTTTCACTTATGCGGGCAATCCACTGGCCTGCGCGGCAGGTGCCGCTGTTATCGACGAAATCGCGCGTCTGGGGTTGGTGCAGAATGCAGAAGTGACGGGCGCAGCATTGCGCAAGCGGCTTGACAGGCTGGCCGCGCGGCATCCGCTCATCGGCGATGTGCGCGGGCAAGGGCTGCTGCTGGCTTTCGAGTTGATGGCCGACCAAGAAACAAAGGCCCCACTGCCTGCACATCTGAACGCGCATCAGCGGCTGGTGGACATCGCCTATGAGATGGGTCTGATCGTCTATTCCCGCCGCACCCGCGACGGGGTCGAGGGGGATCATGTCATGGTCTGCCCGCCCCTGATCGTGACCGAGCAGCACCTTGACGACATCACCGACACGCTTGACGCCGCGCTGACGCGGCTGGCCGATGATCTTGCACTGGCGGAAATGGTCTGAACACATGTCGGGCATCATCATTACCTGCGCGCTCACGGGCTCGATCCATACGCCGAGCATGTCGCCCTATCTGCCGATTACCGGGCCGGACATCGCGGATCAGGGGCTGGAGGCCGCAAAGGCGGGCGCGTCCATCCTGCATCTGCACGCACGCGACCCTGGGTCCGGGCGGCCCTCGGCGGCGCTGGAGCATTTCAACGGCTTTGTGCCTGAACTGGCGCGCAAGACAGATGCAGTGCTCAACCTGTCTACGGGCGGCAGTGCGGTCATGTCGCTGGAGGAACGCCTTGCAGCGCCCTTGGCGATTGCGCCGGAAATGGCGTCGCTGAACATGGGCACGATGAATTTCGCGCTCTACCCGATGCTGGGCAAGGATCGTGACTGGACCCATGACTGGGAAAAACCATTTCTGGAAGGGACCGATGATCTGGTCTTCAAGAACACCCCGCGCGATATTGCACGGATCCTGAGCACACTTGGGCAGGACCGCGGCGCGCGGTTCGAGTTTGAATGCTATGATCTGAGCCATCTCTACATGTTGCGCCATTTCGCTGATCGCGGCCTGATCCGACCACCCTATTTCATCCAGTTCGTGTTTGGTGTGCTGGGCGGTATGGGGCCTGACCCGGAAAACCTGACGCATATGCTGCGCATCGCCGACAAGCTGTTCGGCACCGATTATCTGTTTTCCGTGTTGGCGGCGGGCCGCTTCCAGATGCCGCTGATCACCATGGCGGCAGCGATGGGCGGGCATGTGCGCGTCGGGCTTGAAGACAGCCTGACCATCGCGCGCGGACAGCTTGCCCGCTCGAATGCCGAACAGGTGGTGAAAATCCGCGAGATCGTGGAACGGCTGGGCCGCAGGGTCATGACACCCGATCAGGTCCGTGAATCCCTTGGCTTGAAAGGGGCAGGGCAGATCCATGCGTGATATGATGTTGAGCTTTCGCGCGGTCACAGATTCTGATGATGTGGCGCGGCTGGAACAGGTCCTGCGCGCACTGAGCGCAGATCTCGCCGAAGACTATCGTACCGATAGCGCAAACTTGGCGCAGGCCGTACTGGGCGCGCAGCCGATCGCCTATGGGCTGCTGGCCGTGCAAGGGGCGCAGACCCTTGGCGCGGCGCTTTACAGCCCTGTGTTTTCGACTGTGCGCGGGGCCGCCGGGGTCTATGTGTCCGATCTGTGGGTCGGCACCGAGGCGCGCGGCCAGGGTCTGGGCGCAGGTTTGCTGGCGCAGGTGGCGCAGGCCGGGGCCGCGCGCTGGGGGGCAAGCTGGCTGAAACTTGCCGTCTATGACCACAGCCAGCAGGCACAAAAATTCTATCAACGCCTTGGGTTTGAGCCCGCGCGCGGGATGCAGGAAATGCGTCTTGGACCGCAAGGCGTTGCCAATCTGATCGAGAGGGCCGGATGAAAGCCATATTCGACGACCGCCAGCGCCTGCATGATCCGCAGCATTTCATGGCCAATGGCAAGTCCTATCCCAGCCCCGAATCGCCCGAACGCATTGCGCGGCTTATGGCGGGTGCGCAGGCCGCAGGCTGTCAGTTTCAGCCCCCCGAGGATGCCGGGTTTGGCCCGATTGCCGCGATCCACAGTGCCGAATATCTGCAGTTCCTGCGCACGATCTACCCGCGCTGGCAGCGCATCCCCGATGCTGGCCCCGAAGTGATCCCGAATATCCATCCGGCCGCGCGGACGGATAATTACCCGAAATCCGCCATCGGGCAGGCAGGCTATCACCAGGCCGATACGGCTTGCCCTATCGGGGCGAAGACATGGGATGCTGCCTATTGGTCCGCGCAATCGGCGATCACCGGGGCGGACATGGTGGCGAGTGGCGCGCGTGCCGTCTATGTCCTGTCGCGCCCGCCCGGTCATCATGCCTTTGCCGATCTGGCCGGCGGTTTCTGCTTTCTGAACAATTCCGCCATTGCGGCTGAACGTCTGCGCGCGGCAGGGGCAGGTTCAGGTTGCAGCCCATGCCGCGCCCTTGCCCGCGTTCCTGCGCACCGCCCCAGAAGAAGGGATAAAAGCGGTCGGGATCGGCG
>SLQN01000119.1 GCA_007131465.1 Paracoccaceae bacterium | reverse complement strand
TCTGACAACTGGCGGCATGATCGGCGGCTTCGTGATCCTGCTTTATTCGCATAACGATGGCACGTTCGCCTATGACTACCTTGATGCGAGCTATGCGTTGCAAGGGGCCTTCAACTCCAAGAACCAGTTGGGGTCTTTCGCGGCGCTGACGGCGTTTCTGGCGGTGGCCTTCACTGTCAGGTCCGGCACGCCGCTGGTCCTGCGGGCACTGGCCGGGGCGGTTGCGGTCTTTGCAGTCTGGACGCTGATCCGCTCGGACAGCGCAACATCGGCCATTGCCATCCTGGCGGGCCTGTTCACCGCGCTGGTCGTCCTTGGAATGATGCGCATCGGGATCGGCGCGCGGGCGCAAAGCATCGTCATCGTGCTGTGCATCGCAATGGGTCTTGCAGCGCTTGCCGCATTTGTCGGCGCGCTGGACACTGTCTTTGCCGTTTTCGGCAAGGACAGCACATTGACGGGCCGCACCTTCTTGTGGAGCATGGGCCTTCTGTTCGGCGAGGAAAGGCCCCTCCTGGGCCTTGGCTATTATGCGTTCTGGGTTCACAACCGGCCCGAGGCCGAGGATCTGTGGCTTGTGTTCTACATCACCCCCCGCACCGGCTTTCACTTTCACAACACATTGGTCGAAAGTTTCGTGGCGCTGGGTCTTGTCGGCACGGCGCTTGTCGGGTCGTGGATGGTGGCGCTGGTGGTCAGTGTGTTCCGGGTCAGCATGAATACCGGGCGGCGCGCCGAGGCGGCGATCTGCGCCGGGCTGGCGGTCAATTTCTTCATCCGCGCGGGCGTCGAGATCGACTTCTTTACCCCCTACACGCTGGGCTCGTTTCTGGTCCCCTACCTCATCGTGCAGATGAGCGATGCGCGCCATGCCACCCTTGCGCGCCATATGCGAGCGGTCCCGTCGTGACGGGGGCCGCGCTGGGGGCCATGCCGGGGGCCGCGCCGGAGGTCTCGGTCATCATCGCGGCATGGTGCGCAGGCCGGACACTGTCGCAGGCGGTCGGCGCAGCGCTGGCGCAGACCGGGGTCGCAGTCGAGGTGATCATCGTCGATGACGCCTCGCCCGATGACAGTTTCGCAGTTGCCGAAGGGCTGGCGGATGACCCGCGCGTGCGGGCGTTCCGGCTGGACAGCAACCAAGGCCCCGCCGCCGCCCGCAATCTGGCGCTTGAGCATGCAAGTGCGCCCTGGATCGCGGTGCTGGATGCCGATGACCTGATGCGACCGGAACGGCTGTCGCGGATGCTTGCGCTGGCGCACGCGGCCCCTGCGGATGTGGTGCTGGGCAACCTGACCGAGATCATCGGCCACTCCGACCACCCGGATGCAGCGCGCATTGAAGGGACATTTCTGCCCAGTCTGGACAGGCCGACATGCTGGGACTTGCACAGCTATGTCATGGGCAATCTGGAGGGCGGAGACGGCAAGACGCTGGGTTACCTCAAGCCACTGATATCGAGTGCATTTCTGAAAAGAAATCAGGTGCGTTACACTGAAACCCTGCGCAATGGCGAGGATTTTCACCTTGTCCTGTCGTGCTATGCGGCAGGCGCACGGGTCTGGTTCTCGCCCGCGGCCGATTACCTCTATTTCCGGCACGACGCGTCGGTGTCCCACCGCGCCGATCCCGCGCATCTGGACTGCCTTGTGGCGGCGGATCGCAGCTTTGCGGCGCAGCAGGCTGACCCGCAGCTTCGCCAGTTGATGCAAAAGCGCATCCGGCAGATCGAACGACTGGGCACAGCGGAAACGGTGATGGCCGCCCTGCGAGAGCGGCGCGCGGGCAGGGCCCTTGCAACCCTTCTGGGCAATCCGGCGGCCCTGCCCCGGTTGGCGCGGCAACTGTCACAGGCCGTGCGAAAGCGCATCTGAGGCGCGCAGCGTCAGCCATAAGCCTTGCGCCCCGAAACCCCGGCCAGCGCCCCCATGCACACACCTGCATGAAACACCCCGCGCAACCCCCAGAACGCGAGCCCCGTCGGATTGGCAAGATGCGGCAGGGCGCGCAGGGCCGAATAGCCCGCCTTCGCAGTGCCGCCCAGCACCAGCGCCACGCGCCCGCGCGAAGCTGTGGCCCCGTAGTGCCGCCCTTCGGCAAAGCGCCGCTCTGCCAGCCAGCGCAGCCGCAGGCGGCGGGGATCTGCCACTTCATGCACGACCGCATCGCGGCAGATCGCAAAGCGGTAGCCTTCGCGGCGCAGACGGAAGAAGAACTCTGTATCCTCGCCCCCTGACCGACCCAGATCCTTGCGAAAGCGTTGATCCGGCCTGCGCATCAGGACGTTGCATGTATGTCCGGTCTCGACCGCGCCGCCGCGCTGTTGCGGGTGGTTGGACAGGAAATCATTGCGGGTGATCCAGTCAGGCGCGTCGGCAGGATAGACCGCGCGCGCCGGACCGAAGACAGCATCGGCCCCGCTGCGTTCGAGACAGGCCCAGAGCGTCGCGATCCAGTCGGGCGGGGCGGTTTCGTCGTCATCCAGAAAGGCAACAAATGCGCCCTCTGCGGCATCGAGGCAGGCATTGCGCGCAATCGAGATGTTGCGTGCCGGAGCATGAAGGTAGACCAGCGGCACGCGCCCGCCCGTCTGCATCCGCACTTGCGCCGAAGGGCAATCGTCATTGTCAGCCACCACAACGCGCAACGCCACGCCCGGCGGCAGAACCTGCGCTTCCACCGATCTGATCGCGTCAGTCACGCTGTCACGGCGAAAGGTGCAGATGCACACATCGATCAGCGCGGGCGCGGTCACGGGGGCGACAGCAGCGTCGGGGCGGCGGCGGTCTGCCCCGGCAGAGGGACTACCAACTCCAGCACATCGCCGGGCTGGATCAGATCTGACCGCCCCACGGGTTCGGGGTCTGCCCCGGCCCGGATCAGCATGATTTCCGGCGCGCCAATCCCGTCCATCTGGGTATAGCCATCCTCGTATTGCGTGGCTTCGGCGTAAAGGGCGGCCTCGGTGCGTAGTCTGATGCGGGTATCCTCGATCTCGCCGCGCACGATCAGCAGTTGTTCAGCCACATCGCGGGTGCGCGTGTTCACCAGATCCAGCCGTTCGCGCCGGACTTCGTTCAGGCGCTGCTCGGCATTCAGACGGGCAGTAGCGAGTTCCAGCAACCGGACCTCCTGATCAGCCACGCGCGATTCCAGTTCGATCCGCCGCGCCGCAACCGACAGGCCGCGCGCCACCAGATCGGTGATGTTTTCCATCTCCTCGTTTGCAAGGTCCAGTTGCCGTTCGCGCAGGGCGACCTGACTGGACATCTGGTCGATCTGCTGGTCCAGCAACCGCTCCAGCCCGTCAAGCTGCGACAGCGCCGAGGCAAGCGCGGCAGCGCGGGCGGCGAAGATTTCACGCTCGCGGGCCATCAACTCGGTCCCCAGCGTCGCATCCTCAAGCTCGGTCGGTGTCGGAACCCTCTCAAGCCCGTCCTTCTCGGCCAGAAGGCGGGATTGCGTGGCCAGTCTGCGCAGCAGTGCAAGATTGAGCACTTCGAAATTCCCCAGAGATGCCAGCGCCGTGCGCGCATTACGCTGGAATTCGACGCGGCCCTGCGCCATGCCTCCGGCAAGGCCAATGGCCTGAAGCACTGTCAGGCCGGGCGAAAAGGGATAGGTTCCCGGGGTGCGCACCGCGCCCAGCACATAGATCGGCCGGAACTGTACGATCTCGACGGCGACCTGAACTTCCTCGCGGCTGACCAACCGGCTGCGCAGCGCCGTGGCGATTTCCGTTGCAACCTCGCCCGGCGACTCTCCCGCCGCCATGATCTGACCGGCCAGCGGCAGCGCAAGCGTTCCATCGGGCGCGACCATGTATTCACCGTTCATGTCTGTCCAGCCAACATAGACCCCCTCGACCGCGTCCCAATGCCCGACCCGGACCATCACCCTGTCTTGCGGGCCAAGAACATACTCGGCGGCGTGGACGCCTGCGGTGGAAACAAGAGCGACAAGGGCCGCGAAAAAGATTTTATGCATGTATCAACCGTGCCTCGTATTCGTCAGACCCCAGGTAACGTCGTGCGCCCTTCAGATCGGCACTGTCGAGCACTGTCGTCGCCAGCCCCGCCCTGAAATCGCGATGGTCGCGCATCGCCTCGCTCAGCAATCCCGGCGACACCCTGCCCCAGGCGATGGTCAGAACCGTGGCGTCAAGAAGGCCTGCGACCTGATCATGCAGCACGGCGCTTGTAAGTGGCGGCATCACGATCAGCGTATAGGGCCATCGCGCGCGCCATTCCGACAACGTGTCGCCATTGGCGCGACGCTCGTATTCTTCCCGCAGGATCGCGCGCAAGTCTTCATATGGCGAGATTTCCACCGCATCGATGCCCGCCAGCGCGGTTGTCGCAGCTGTGCTCAGACCGCCCGCATCGACAATCTTCACGCGGCCCGCGCGCGCCACCATCGCATGACACAGCGCCGCCGCCACGCCTGCGGCATCTCCCCCCCCATCGACTGCGGCCAGGCCGACGATCCGCCCCTTGGCCAGCGGGGCCTTGCGGTCGATTTCCTGACGGATGCGCGTTGCCGTGCGCAGCGCGACCTGCCCTTCTCTGGACGCGCCGCCTGCATCGGCATTGCGCGGGACCAACCCCGCACAGGGAAGCCCGGATTGCGCAACGACTTCGCTGGCAGTGCGCAGCGGGGCGGTCCGCATTTCTCGGACCGCCGCCAGAAGCAGCCCGATGAGCCCGCCCATGAATATCCCCGCTGCAAGAAGTCGCAACTTACGCGGGCTGGACGGCTGAAGCGGGACCGAGGCGTCCGACAGGATCTGCACCGACGCAATGGGGAAGCCCTGCTGCTGCATCGTCGTTTCATGGCGGCGCAGGTAATCGGCATAGACCTGGGCATAGGTCTCAGCGGTCGCCTCCAGTTGCGCCAACTGGCCGACATTCTCGTTCCCGCGCCCGGTTTCGGTTATCGCGGCCAGTTCCCGGCGCAAAGACGCCTCGCGACTCCGGGCGATGTTGTAGCGTGCGCGCGCACTCGCCACTGTTTCTTCCAGCGCGAGCACGATATCCGCCCCCAGCGCGTCAAGTTCGGCGCGTAGGTTCTCGGCCCGGGGATGGTTCTCTCCGGCCTGTGTTGTCACGCGCGACAGGTTGCGCCGCGCCTCGGTATAGGCGCGGCGCAGAACGACCATCGGGCTCGTCGCATCGGCTTCGACCTGCATCGCGACAACGGCTGCGATCTGGCTGACGGGCGCGCTTGCAAGCCCCTCATAGCTTTCGAGTTCTGCCTGCAATGCAGCACTCGCGCCCGCCGCTTCGACCAGCGCACTGGCAAGTTCGGATTGCTGCTGTTCGCTCAGAAGATCGCCGCGCGCCTGCAACAGGTTGTTTTCCAGCCGGAATTGCTGCACCGCGCTGGCCGCCTCGATGTTGCGGCGTTCCATGATATCCAGCCGTTCCCTGATCCACGCTCCTGCATTGATCGCGACTTCGGTCGTGCCGGCCAGTTGGAACCGCTGATACTCTGCGCCATAGGCGCGCGCGATCTGGGCGGCGCGTTGCGCGTCAAAACCGGTATAGGTGACGCGCATCACGAAACTGCGGTCGATCCTTTCCACCGCGATCTGGGTCAGAAGCACTGTCGCCGCTGCTTCGCGCGCCTCGCGCTCGGGATCAGCTTCCCCCGGCATCCGCGCATCATTGCCGCCGCCCCCCCCACCCAGAAGCGGGCGCGCGAAGGCGCGCAGATGTGCCGCGATCTGGTCGGTTGCATCCGTGGGCGGGTCAAGGAAATCGGGGTCTACATGCAGCCCCAGCCGCTCGACCACTGTCAGTGCCAGCGCACGCGAGCGGATGATTTCCATCTCGCTCTGGATCGTGGAATCGGTGACCACGGCATTGGGCAGGGCCGAGACCTGTTGCAGCAGTTCCGAACGATCCTGATTGAGCAGCACCGTGACAGCGGCCTGATAGCGCGGGACCGTTCCCAGCCCGTTCAAGAGCGCGATCACACCCCCGATCAGGGCCGCCAGACCGATCACGGCCCATTGCCGACGCAGCGCCCGGACCGCCCGCGCGGGATCCAGCGACACTGTCTCGCGCGTTGGTTCTGATGCTGGCGGAACCGGCCAGACGGCCCCCTTGTCCCCGATCGGCCCTGTCATGTCGGATCCTTTCTCTGGCCAGTGATGAAACAAAACCGACGTTGCGGGGTTGACAGCGTGTCGCGGGTTCCCCGCGAGGCCCTGTCGACAAAGGACGATCCATGCCCCTGCCCCCCTGTGACGTGATCATCCCGGCCCACAACGCAGAGGCGACGCTTGCCAGTGCGATCACTTCGGTTCTGGACCAGACCGCCACCGACCTGCGGCTGTTCATTGTCGATGATGGCAGCACCGATGGCACAGATGCCATTGCGCGCGGGTTTGCCGCCGATGACCCCGTGTCAGTGTGATACGACAGCCGGGGGCCGGTATCTCGGCTGCGATGAATGCAGGGCTTGCCGCCGGGTGCCGCGAATTCGTCGCCCGCCTGGATGCGGATGACCTTTCCGAACCTGACCGCCATGCCCAACAACTGTCCTACCTGCTGGGCCATCCCCGCGTGGTCGCTGTTTCGGGGGCACATCGTGAAATCCGCGCCGATGGCACGCGAACGGGCCGCAGCCATTGCCCGCCCTTCGTCACGCGCGCCGACCCGGCCCGTGCGCCTGCGACCGAACCGCCCCTGACCCAGCCCTTCCTGATGGCGCGCCGGGGCGCCATGCAGGCTGCTGGCGGCTACCGCCCGTTCCCGGTGTCCGAGGATAGTGACCTGTACTGGCGTCTGGCCGAACAGGGCGCGCTGGTCAGCCTGCCCGCGATCATGGGGTGTTACAGGGTGCATGCGGGCAGCATCTCGGCATCCTCCATCGTCAACGGGCGGCTGATGGCGGTGTGTTCGCAGCTTGCTGCCCTGTCGGCCTGCCGCCGTGCCGCCGGTGCGCGCGACATCACGCTTCCGGCCCGGCCCGGCTGGCGCGATGCGACCGATCTTGACGCCATGATCGAGATGGCCGCCGCCGACACCGGCCTTGGCCCCGAGGAACTGCGCCGTTTGCGCATTGCCGGCGCCGCCAAGCTGATGGAGCTTGCCGGATACCGCCCCTACGAGTTGGAAGCGCCCGATTGCAGCTTCATCGCGCGCACCCTCGATCTGGATGCAGACGGGTTTGCGCCCGAAAACCGAGCCGACCTTGCGAAGATGCGCGCGGCCAGTGCGGCGCGCCTGCTGCGCAACTGGCAGCTTGGCAGTGCCTGGAAGATAGCCCCCATCAGGCTTTTGCCGCAAACCCTTGTGCGCGCGACCACGGGCCGCCTGTACTGGTCGAAGCTGCCCGACTGACGCCAGACTGACTGAAACCGGGCCGTGGTCATGTAGTCTATTCGGTGTGGCTGACATTGGCCATATCCTGCTGCGGGGCAACCGTTGCCGGGGCCTCGGTGACAAAGGAACCGCCCAGCGCGAGATGCAGACCCACACGATTGCGCAAAAGGGCGACCCGCACATCATGCGCATCGCGCAGCGCTGCAAAGTAGCGCACGCGCACATCGTTCAGGCGGAAGGCTTCCAGTTCACCCGCTTCAAAACGCTGGCGCTCGGTCGTGACAGCTTGCTCCAGTTCATTCGCGGCTGTGGTCAGATGGCTCAAACGGCGGCGCAATGCGGCTTCATCGGCAATGGCCGTCTCGACCTCGCGGAAGGCAGTGAGTGCCTGGGCACCATAAAGCGCAAGGGCCTCTGCCTGTTGCGCGGTGCGGATGTTGACCTCTTCGGCACGCCGCCCGCCGTCAAAGATAGGCGCAAGGATGTTGCCCACCAGCGACCAGACCAGCCCGCTGGGGTCGCCACCGCGCTGCGTGATATTGCCCGAGAGCGACACCGCTGGCATCTGCGCGGCCTTCGCCTGGCCACGGCGATGGAAGGCCGCAGCGATGCGACGTTCGGCGGCGATGATATCTGGCCGCCGTTCGAGGATCTGCGCCGGCAGCCCCACCGGAACGCTGCCCGGCAAGGCGGGCAGACCCGTCACGGCATTCAGCCGGCCCGAAGGGTAGCGCCCGGTCAGCACTTCGAGCATCCGCAACCCGTTGGCGACCGCTGCCTCGCTTGCGACCACCCGGTCGCGCGCGCGGGCCACATCGGCGCGGGCAGAGTTTCCTTCGACAGCAAGCGTTTCCTGTGCCTCTATGCGCTGCGCGATGCTGTTCAG
Organism: Paracoccaceae bacterium; assembly: GCA_007131465.1. Classification (GTDB taxonomy): domain Bacteria; phylum Pseudomonadota; class Alphaproteobacteria; order Rhodobacterales; family Rhodobacteraceae; genus Roseinatronobacter. The sequence goes on along the minus strand of SLQN01000119.1, from coordinate 2,024 downwards.
AAGGGCCTGCCGCGCCGCGAGTTCCTGGCGCGCGATCTCCAGCGCGCGGGCATTGCCGTTCACATCGATCCAGGCCAGCGTGACTGCGGCGGCAAGCGACTGGCGGGCGGCGTTAAATATTGCCTCTGCGGCAACGGCTTCATAGCCAGCGGTCATCCGCTGGCCCTGCACCCGGCCCCAGATATCGACCTCCCAAGCCACGCCCAGGCCTCCGACCGCCCCGACGCGCGTGTCCCCATCACCGTCCCTGCCCGCGCCGACATTCGCATCAAGCGCAACCGTCGGAAGAGCCGCCGTGCCTGACTGGCGCGCAATGGCCTGCGCCTCGCTCAGCCGGGCAGCAGCAGCGCGCAGGTCGCGGTTGCTGGTCATGGCATCCGCCACAAGCTGGTTCAGGACGCCGCTTCTGAAGGACGCGACCCAGCCGTGATCGACAAGGCGCGGCTCGCTCTGGCCGAATGCGGCCCAATGCGTCGGCACGTTGAAGTCCCGACTTGCAATGTATTGCCCAATCGGCGCGCAGGCCGAGAGCATGACTGACAGGGCAGCGACTTTCGCCACTGGCCCCACGAATTCCGATGATTTAAATGACATATGGCAGCTCTCCACGGTTTCCCCCACAATGCAACGCACACAGAAATGTTTTGGTTCCGCCAATTTCGGAAAGAATTTATCATGAAGTTGACGTTGTATGGCTTGACGCAGATTATCGGGCGCTGGCAGCGCTTCGCCGTAACGGTGGACATATCTGGGCTCTTGTACGGATCTTCCTACCAGATATGGCGCTCTGGCCTCGAAGATTTCCGCATCCGAACAGAACGATGCGTCCGAGCCGAACCCGAGCGACATATCGCCTGGCCCGACCCTGACATTGAGACGATGGAAATGACGGCCCGATCAGGTCCGGTAAGGTTCCGCCGGATTTGAAAGCGGAAGCAGCGGTTTCACACCCAGCCGAACGGCAGAAACCCCGTTGGCCGCTGACGCCTGCTTCACTTCGCGCTGGCGGGAAAGGCCTGCTTCCAGCAACCCGTCATGGCAGCCACAATCGAAGCGGGTTCCGCTGAACCTGAAGGCGTGTAGCGGCACACGCTCGGAATCGCGGGCAATCGCATCGGTCAACTGGATCTCGCCGCCCGCGCCATGCGGTAGATCGTGCAATGTGGCGAAGATGCGCGGGTCGAGGAGATAGCGCCCGACCGCGGCCAGCCGGGACGGCGCGTTTTCCGGGCTGGGCTTTTCGACCATGCCCGACACCAGCACGCTGCGCCCGAAGGCGGCGCGGGTCACATTGAAGATACCGTAGCTGCTGGTTTCCTGGGGTTCGACCTCCATGGCCGCGATCATATGGCCGCTTGTGTAATGCTCTGCCATTTCGGACAGGCAGGGCGTGCCGAAGATCAGATCATCGGGCAGGATGACGCCGAACGGCCCGGGCAGGGTCAGCCCTTCAGCGCACAGGACAGCGTGGCCCAGCCCCAGCGGTTCCGGCTGTTCCACGAATATCACTTCGATATGGTCGGGAACCTCGATCCGGGTCAGTGCGGCGCCAAGCCGCGCCTTGCCAGCCGCGCGCAAGTCCTGAACAAATGCACGGTCCGGGGTCAGGTAGTGCCGGATACCCAGCTTGTCGGGGTGAATGACCAGAATGATCCGCTGAACGCCCAGATCGATTGCCTCGTCGATGGAAAACTGTAGGGCCGGACGGTCATATATGTTGAGAAGTTCCTTTGGGGTGGTCTTGGTAGCCGGCAGCAGCCGAGTGCCCCGTCCCGCAGCAGGTATAATTACCGATGCTATGGTCTGTGTCATTGTTTCAAAACCCTGTTGTTTGCAGCCCGACACCACCATCATCACGATCCGGGCGCAGGCGTTCTCATGCTGTGGTGGAAAAGGAAGACGCTTTTCCGCCCCTGAATCCGGGACAGCGGTTTCACTTTTCCATGCGATCGGACGCATCCCGCCCGGCCCATCCCAAAGCCGGGTTTGTGCGCCCGTTCCGATGGCTGTATCGCGCTGCGCCT
>SLQN01000116.1 GCA_007131465.1 Paracoccaceae bacterium | reverse complement strand
TCTATCGTATCCGTCCGGTGTCCCCGCTCTGACGGGGTGATGGAGTACCTGTTAAATGTCCACCATCGATAGCGGACATCTTGAGGTGAGCGATGGCGGGCAAGAAAGGCCAGAAGAAGCGGGTCTGGTCAGACGAGGAGAAGCGGTCGATCTGCGCGCAGGCGCGGGTTTCCGGTGTCTCGGTTGCGCAGGTTGCGCGGCGATATGCGATGAACACCAACCTGATCCACAAATGGCTCCGCGATCCTCGGTTTGCATCAGAGGATCAGGCTGCGGATTTATCGGTGCCTGAATGGGCAACCTTTCTTCCAGTCGAGGTTGCGGGCATTGAGCCCGCGCCAACGCCTGCCATTTCGCGCACTCCTTCGACAGGTTCCGTTACCGCGCAGCGTGTGGACATCACGTTGTCGGATGGTCGGCGGATATTGGTGGAGGGTGCCACCGCGCTGTCGGCGATCGTGGCGATGGTCGCGGCGGTGGCGCAATGATCCCGGTGCCAAGCAACACGCGGGTGTGGCTGGCGGCCGGCGTCACGGACATGCGGCGCGGTTTCAATACGCTGGCGGCACAGGCGGAACAGGTTCTGGCCGAGGATCCATATTCGGGCCACATGTTCGTCTTTCGGGGGCGCCAGGGTGATCTTTTGAAGATCATCTGGTGGGATTCTCAGGGGGCCTGCCTGTTTACAAAACGCCTGGAACGGGGCCGGTTTGTCTGGCCAGCAGCCAAGGAAGGCAAGGTCAGCCTGAGCCCGTCGCAGCTGTCGATGTTGCTCGAAGGGATCGACTGGCGGACACCGCAGAAGACCTGGCGACCGCTGGTCGCGGGATAGGAGAAAATCCCAATAAAACATGGGCGTTAACACTGTTTCGCGTTCCCTCCCTTAGGGTGATCTGGTATGGATTACAGCATGCTGGAGGCCTTCAAATCCCTGCCCGAAGACCCTGACGAGCTGCGCTCTGTCAGCGAGCAAATGCTCCGGCATATCCAATCTCTGACCTACCAAAACGAGAAGCTGAAGGCCGAACTGCACGGTCATCGCAAGGCGCGCTTTGGCGCGAAGTCAGAGGGCATGGATCAACTAGCCCTCGATCTGCCGGAAGATGACGAGATCGCGCGGGCGGCAGAGGATCAACTGTCGGGGCAATCGCTCAGTGATAACGAGGCCCCACCCAACAAGCGCCAGCACAGCCGCAAGCCGCTTCCTGAGCATCTGAGACGGGAAGATGAGGTCCTGTCGCCCGGTGACGCATGCGCTGGATGTGGCGGCACCTTGCGCCAAGTGGGCGAGGATATCACCCAAGAGCTGGATTATATCCCCGGTCACTTCGTGGTGCGTCAGTTCATCCGCCCCCGCATGGCCTGCACTTGTTGTGAAGCCTTCGCACAGGCCCCGTTGCCGTCGCGCCTGATCGAACGCGGGCGCCCCGGTCCCGGCTTCGTGTCACACATGCTGGTCGGCAAATATTGCGATCACCTGCCGCTTGAGCGGCAGTCCAAGATCTACGCCCGCGAAGGGGTTGATTTGCACCGCTCCACGCTGAGCGACTGGGTCGGGCGCACGACGGCCTTGCTGGAGCCTCTGGCCGAGCATATCGGCAAGCTGGTCCGGGCGGGACCGGCCCTGTTTGCGGACGACACCCCTGTCAAGCTGCAGGTGCGCGCCAACACCACGAAGACCAAAACGGCCCGGCTCTGGAGTTATGTCCGGGATGAACGGCCGTGGTGCGGGGTGGCACCCCCCTGCGTCTGGTATCAGTTCAGCGTCGATCGGAAGGGCGAGCATCCGGTCAACCATCTCGCGGGCTATACCGGCACCGTTCATGCCGACGGCTATGCCGGTTTCAATGGCTTGTTCGGTGAGGGCAAGGCTGACGAACAGGCCTGCATGGTCCATGTGCGCCGCAAATTTGTCGATGAGGTTGAGCGCACCGGCTCCCCCATTGCCCAACAGGCAATCAAACAGATTGCGCAACTTTACGCGGTCGAGAAGGACGCACGGGGGAAAGCCCTGGAAGAGCGTGTCACCCTGCGGCAGGTCAACGCCAAGCCGGTCTTCGACGAGCTGGAGCTTTGGCTGCAGGCGCAGCTACGCAAAATCTCCGGTAAAACCAAGCTGGCCGAAGCGATCCGCTACGCCCTGAGCCGCATGCCGAAAGCGCGCGGCTATCTCAGCGACGGGCACCTCGAGCTGGACAACAATACCTGTGAGCGGTCGATCCGGCCAATCGCATTGGGCAGAAAAAATTATCTGTTCATGGGGTCCATCGGCGGCGGAAAAGCGGCTGCAATCGCCTATACGCTCATGGAAACCTGCAAGCTGAACAACGTCGACCCCGAGGCATGGCTCACATCGGTCCTCAAGCGCCTGCCTGATCACAAGATCAATCGCATCGACGAACTCATGCCCTGGAACTGGCAGCCCGAAAAGCCCTGAAACCGCGCCTCAACCGGACGGATACAGCGCACTCAGCGATACTCGATGACATTCTCCAATGTTGCGTGGGGTGTAAGCGCGACGCCGATCCCCTCCTGCCATTTCTGACCTGAAGCCAGCAT
>SLQN01000461.1 GCA_007131465.1 Paracoccaceae bacterium | reverse complement strand
TCGGACGGAATTCGGCGTGCTGGGGCCTTTCGTAAGGGTTCGGGGCCTGTCTGGCAGGGCTCCGGATACCGCCGGATACCGCTGGAAATCAGGAAATAGGGCGCTTATCCTTCCTATACGCGAACAAGCCCGCGATCTGCTTCGCAACTGGCCCGACCTGAAGGCCGCGGTCGAAGCCGAGGAATACAACTACGATGTGCGCGGCAAGACCATTTCCGGCTCCAACTACCGCGAGTCGCTGTCGCGTTTGCAGATTCCCAAGATTGCCGCGCCGCAGACTTCGGACTGGGGGGATCTGCTGGTCTTTCTGATGAAGGAGAATTTGCCGGGTCACTATCCCTATACCGGTGGTGTCTACCCGTATCGCCGGACCAATGAAGACCCGATCCGGATGTTTGCCGGCGAGGGGACGCCGGAGCGGACCAATCGGCGTTTTCACTATGTCTCCGAAGGGCAGCCAGCCAAGCGGCTGTCAACGGCCTTCGATTCGGTCACACTCTATGGCGAAGATCCGGCTGAGCGGCCCGACATCTACGGAAAGGTCGGTAATTCCGGGGTGTCGATCGCCACCCTCGATGATATGAAAAAGCTCTATTCGGGATTCGATCTGAGTGATCCGACCACATCGGTGTCGATGACCATCAACGGCCCTGCACCGATGCTGATGGCGATGTTCATGAATACCGCCATCGACCAGCAGGTCGAAAAGCATCTGAGGGAATCGGGTCGCTGGGATAAAGCGCAGAAAAAGCGTGCCGAGCTGCTGGGTGATGATCTGCCCGAGTACACCGGCCAGCTTCCGAAAACCAATGATGGCCTGGGTCTGGGGCTGCTGGGTGTGACCGGTGATCAACTCATCGATCGCGACACCTACGAAAACATCAAGGCTGATACCCTCAAAGTCGTACGCGGCAGGGTCCAGGCCGATATCCTCAAAGAGGACCAGGCCCAGAACACCTGCATCTTCTCGACCGAATTTGCCATGCACATGATGGGCGATATCCAGCAGTACTTTATCGACAACAAGGTCAGGAATTTTTACTCGGTGTCGATCTCCGGCTATCACATTGCCGAAGCCGGGGCCAATCCGATCAGCCAGTTGGCCTTTACCCTGTCCAATGGCTTCACCATCGTCGAGTACTACCTGGCCCGGGGCATGGACATCAATGACTTTGCCCCCAATCTGTCATTCTTTTTCTCCAACGGCATGGACCCGGAGTACTCGGTGATTGGCCGCGTGGCACGGCGCATCTGGGCGCGCGCCATGCACGAGCGTTACGGTGCCAACCGCCGTTCGCAAATGATGAAGTACCACATCCAGACCTCCGGCCGCTCACTGCATGCCCAGGAAATCCAGTTCAACGACATCCGCACCACCCTGCAGGCGCTGTATGCCATCTTCGATAATTGCAACAGCCTGCATACCAATGCCTACGACGAGGCCATCACCACGCCGACCGAAGAGTCGGTGCGCCGCGCCGTGGCCATCCAGATGATCATCAACAAGGAACTGGGCCTGAACTTCTGTGAAAACCCCTGGCAGGGCAGCTTCATCATCGACCATTTGACCGATTTGGTCGAGGAAGCCGTCTACACCGAATTCGAACGGATATCGGAGCGCGGCGGTGTACTCGGCGCCATGGACACCATGTACCAGCGTGGCAAGATCCAGGAAGAGTCGATGTATTACGAACACAAGAAGCACGATGGCTCGCTGCCTCTGATCGGTGTCAACACCTTCCTGCCGGCCGAGGGTAACCAACAGGAAGGTGGTGAGATTGAACTGGCCCGCTCGACCGAAGAAGAAAAGCAGCAGCAGGTCCGCAACGTGCGCGCATTCGAACGGCGCAATACCGAACAGTCACAAGCTGTACTGAAAGACCTTCAGGAAGTGGCCCGCCGCCGCGGCAACACTTTCGAGGCGCTGATGGAAGCGGTCAAGCGCTGCTCGCTTGGCCAGATCAGTCATTCGCTGTACGAAGTCGGCGGTGAGTACCGGCGGAATATGTGAAGGGGCGGGTTAGAGGGAAAGAGGGGTAGAGGGGAGAGGGTGAGCGGGTGACTACGCCCGGAATTCGTGTCAGTATTGGTGTATGTCCAGGCTGAGTTATAGAGCGCTTTTTTCAAGACTCAATCAGAGCGGGTGTGGCTACGTGATTGTCGGCGGCCTCGCCGTCATTCTTCATGGTCATGTTCGTCTGACCACCGATACTGATCTGGTGGTTGACCTGGCTGGCGAGCAGCTGAGCGAATTGCTGGTCGCACTGGGCGAAATGGGTTTTCAGCCACGTGCGCCGGTCAGACTGGAAGAGTTTTCCGATTCGACTAAGCGTGAAAGCTGGATACGAGAGAAAGGTATGCAGGTCTTTTCGCTCTTTCATCCCAATGAGTCGCACTGGGTTGTCGATCTGTTCGTCGATTCACCGATCGATTTTTCCGAGCTGCATCGGCGCAGCGTGACCCGTGAGATCGAGGATGTGCCCGTTACGGTGGCATCGATCGATGACTTGATCACGATGAAGCGCCTGGCCGGGCGTGATATTGATCTATCGGATATCCGTC
>SLQN01000146.1 GCA_007131465.1 Paracoccaceae bacterium | reverse complement strand
ATGCGCTGCGCGATGCCGGCATCCGCTGTTTCGGCCCCTCGGCGGCGGCGGCGCGGCTGGAAGCCTCCAAGGCCTTCACCAAGGAGATCTGCGATGCCGTGGGCGCGCCGACGGCCGCCTGGGCGCGGTTCGACGCGCCGGGCGCGGCCAAGGCCCATATCCGCGCCCATGGTGCGCCGATCGTGGTCAAGGCCGACGGTCTGGCGGCAGGCAAGGGCGTGATCGTGGCGATGGACGAGGCCACGGCGCTGGCGGCGGTTGACGATATCTTTGCCGGTGCCTTCGGCGCGGCCGGCGCGCAGGTGGTGATCGAGGACTTCATGGAAGGCGAGGAGGCCAGCTTCTTCGTGCTGGTCGATGGCGAGACCTGCCTGCCCGTCGGCACCGCGCAGGATCACAAGCGCGCGGGCGAGGGCGACACCGGCCCCAACACCGGCGGCATGGGCGCCTATTCGCCCGCGCCGGTGCTGACCGGGGCGATCCAGGATCAGGTCATGGAGACGATCATCCGCCCCACCATGGCCGAGATGGCGCGGCGCGGCATGCCGTATCAGGGCGTTCTCTATGCCGGGCTGATGATTGCCGACGGCCGCGCCCGGCTGGTCGAATACAACACCCGCTTCGGTGACCCGGAGGCGCAGGTGCTGATGATGCGGCTGGGTGCGCAGGCGCTGGACCTGATGCTGGCCTGTGCCGAGGGGCGGCTGGATCAGATGGCGGTCAACTGGGCCGATGACCATGCGCTGACTGTCGTGATGGCCGCTACTGGCTATCCGGGCAGCTATCGAAAAGGCAGCATCATACGCGGGACCGAATCCTGCCCCGAGGACAGCGCGCATATGGTGTTTCACGCGGGCACGACTGCCAGGGGCGGTGCGTTGCTGGCAAAAGGGGGGCGGGTGCTGAATGTCACGGCGCGCGGCGCAACCCTGCAAGAGGCCCGCGACCGCGCCTATGGCATGGTGGACCAGATCGACTGGCCCGAGGGGTTCTGCCGCCGTGATATCGGCTGGCGCGCCTTGTGACGCCCTGACAGCAGGTCTGGCAAGCCCGGCGCGCTGTGCTCCTGTGTCGGCGCAGACGCGAATGCGCGATACCCCGTGCCGGCCTCGTCCGACACCAACAACAGGGCATGGCCGCGTGTTTTTGCGCAACCTTGCCGCCCCTGAGTGGACGAAATCGGCGCCGTACCTGGCGGGCAGGCAGGCAAGGGCCGCACGCCCCGCCTCTCGCGCACCAGGAGCGCGGTCTGCGCGGCCCGACCCCTGCCACGTGAAAGCGCGACAAATCTGCGCTGTGCGGATTTGTCCCGGCGTCCCGTCCCTGGTCGCGCGCCGCCTGCGTCAATGCCGGGGCGTCGCAATCGACAGGCGCGCAGAATCAGCCATGTGCCATGGCAACAGGACGATACCGCGCCCGCAGGATCTTTGCCATATCGCGTTTGCAATCAGCGCCTCAAAGGAAACCGGGTCTCTTCCGAACCGGTCTCTGCGTGTTTCATCTTGCTCCAAATACTCACTGCGCCGACGCGTCCAGCGCCCTGACCTTCGGCAAGGGCCCCCTCAGCGCAACACCTGCGCCATGGCCTGCGCCAGCACAGGCACGCTTTGCGCGTTCAGCCCCGCCATGTTCACGCGCCCGTCACCCAGCATGTAGATACCATGCTCAGCGCGCAGCCGCTCGATCTGCTCCGGGCTAAGTGGCAAGAGCGAGAACATTCCCTGTTGCGCGGCAATAAAGCCGAACTGGTCCGACCCGGTTTCGGCGCGCAGCGCATCAGCCAGCCCGCGCCGGTTGGCGGCAACGCGGTCGCGCATCTCATACAGTTCGACCTGCCAGATATGGCGCAGGCGCGCATCACCCAGAATGGTGCTGACCACGCGCCCGCCATGGTCGGGCGGAAAGGCAAAGGCCCGACGGCTCAGCCCGGCCAGCGTGCCCGCAAGGCGGGCGCGCTGGCCCTCGGGGACGATAGCCATCGCAAGGCCCACCCGCTCGCGGTATAGCCCGAAATTCTTGGAACAGCTTGCCGCTACAAGGATCTCGGGCAGGCGTGCCGCCAGATGGCGCAACCCGCCCGCATCGGCGTCCAGCCCCGCGCCAAAGCCCTGATAGGCCATGTCCACAAAGGGCACTGCCCCGCGCCGGTCCAGCAGGGCTGCGATCTCGGCCCAGTCCTGCGGGGTGGGGTCCACGCCGGTCGGGTTGTGGCAGCAGCCATGCAGCAAGACCACATCGCCTGCGCTGATCTCTTCCAGATCGGCCAGCAGGCCTGCGCGGTCCAGCGCACCGCTCTCAGGGTCAAGGTAGCGATAGGGGCGCGTCGGCAGCCCTGCGGCAGCGATCAGCGGGCTGTGATTGGGCCAGGTCTGGGCGCTGATCCAGACTGTCGCCTGCGCGTGGGCGCGGCGGATCAATTCGCAAATCTGGCGCACCGCCGCCGTGCCCCCCGGTGTGCCCACAGCGGCCACGCGGCTTGCCGGGACCGCCCCCCCCAGAAGCAGATCGCGCATTGTGTCGAGAAAGGCTGCATCGCCTGCAAGTGACAGATAGGTCTTGCTTT
>SLQN01000477.1 GCA_007131465.1 Paracoccaceae bacterium | reverse complement strand
TTCACGGTCCAGATCAATTGTGGGTCGGGCATGCAGTCCATCGACACGGCCTTTCGCACCATTCGCGAAGGCTCGGGCGACTTGATCCTTGCTGGTGGGGCAGAGGCGCTGAGCCATTCGCCGCTTGTCCTGCGCGACGACGCTGTCGACTGGCTGTCCGGGATGCAGCGCGCCGCCGGACCTGTGGCAACAGTGCAGCATGCGTTGCAGATCAGGCCGAAGCACCTCAAACCGGTTGTCGGGCTTGAGCGCGGCTTGACCGACCCGATCACTGATCTGAGCATGGGACAGACCGCCGAATTGCTGGCGCATCACTTCGGCATTACCCGGACGATGGCAGACACCTATGCTGTGGAAAGCCACAAGCGCCTTGCCGCCGCCCAGCGCGACGGCACCCTGATGCATGAAGTCATGCCGGCCTTTGACCTCGATGGCCAGGTCTACAGGGACGATGACGGCGTGCGCGCCGAAAGTTCAGTGGATAAGCTTGGGGGACTGAAGCCGGTTTTCGAGAGGCCCTACGGCCAGGTGACCGCAGGCAATGCGTCGCAGGTCACAGACGGGGCATCCTGGTGCATCCTGGCATCGGCAGAGGCGGTCGAGCGCCACAAGCTGACACCAATCGCGCGATTGGTCGACAGCGAATGGGCCGCGCTTGATCCCTCTGTCATGGGGCTTGGGCCTGTGATGTCCGCAACCCCGCTCCTGTCGCGTCATGGCTACGCGAATGACGATATCGACTTGTGGGAAATCAACGAGGCCTTTGCCGCACAGGTTCTGGCGTGCCTCGCCGCTTGGCAGGATGAGGGATTCTGTCGTGACGTGCTGGGGCTTGATAAGCCCTTCGGCGCGATACCGCGCGACCGGCTGAACATCCACGGGGGGGCTATCTCGTTGGGACACCCGGTGGGCACCAGCGGCAACCGGATCGTGCTGCATCTGGCAAACGCGATGAAAGCAAAAGGCGCAAGGCGCGGTGTGGCCACGGAATGTATCGGCGGCGGCCAGGGCGGCGCGATGATGCTGGAGGCGATGTGATGAAAAGCCAGTTGAGAAGCTACCTCAAATCATCCGAGCTTGAACTGGGCGGTGCCACGGATGCGCTGGGCGACGGGCATTGGCGTTTTGTCATTGATGACGACCAGATCGGCTGGGTAGTGCTGGATCGCAAGGATACCTCGGTGAACACGATCTCCGAGGAGGTGCTGCGCGAGTTTGCGACCATTCTCGATCAGATCGAGGGTGCGATGCCGCGCGCCCTTGTTATCCGGTCCGCCAAATCCGCAGGCTTTGCAGCCGGGGCCGATATCCACACGCTCGCCACGATGGACGCGGACGCGACTGTGCAGCTTCTGACCGAGGCGCACAGCCTGCTGGACCGCCTCGAAGGGCTGTCCTGCCCGACCATCGCTGTTATCCACGGGGCCGCGCTGGGCGCGGGGTTCGAACTTGCGCTTGCCTGCGATTACCGCATCGCCATCGACGGGGCCACGTTTGGCTTGCCCGAAGTCAGGCTGGGCCTGCATCCCGGACTGGGGGGGAGCGTTCGGCTGCCCGAACTGATCGATCCGCTCAAGGCGATGGAGATGATGCTGACCGGAAAGACGGCGCATACCAGGCGCGCCAAGGATCTGGGGATCGCCGATCTGGTGATCGAAGAACGCCATCTGCAGGGCGCAATCCGCGCGATCATCAAGGGCGAGGTCAGCAAACAGACACGCGGGTTGATGGGCAAAGCCTTTGGCTTGTCTGCGGCGCGGTCACTGGCCGCAGAACAGATGCGCCGTGCCACGCAAAAGAAGGCCCCGAAGGACCACTATCCAGCCCCCTTTGCCCTGATCGATATTTGGGCGCTGCATGGCAGTGATCCGAAAGCCATGCAGAAGGCTGAAATATCTTCCTTTGCCAAGTTGTTGCAAAGCGATACCAGCAAAAACCTGATCCGCGCCTTTACCCTGCGCCAAACCCTCAAGCAGGGTGGCAAGTATACCGACGACATCTCACGGGTTCATGTCGTCGGCGCCGGGGTCATGGGGGCGGAAATTGCGGCCTGGATCGCCATGCAAGGTAAGCGGGTCTCCGTCACTGACCCGGACGAGGCCGCACTCGGCAAGATGATCCAGCGCGCCGGCCAGATGTGCAAGGACGCGCACTTCGGCAGCCTTGCAACACGCGACACGCTGGACCGTCTCATGCCGGACCCTCGCGGGTATGGGGTGCGGAATGCCGATCTGGTGATCGAGGCGGGGCCAGAAAACCCCGAGACGAAGGCCAAGATATTTGCCGAGTTGTCCGGGCAGATGAAGAAGGGGGCCATTCTGGCGACAAATACCTCCAGTCTGGGGATTGCAGGGCTGAGCGACCATGTCCCTGCCAAGACCCGCTTTGCGGGGCTTCACTTCTTCAACCCGGTCGGCAAGGTGCCATTGGTTGAAGTCGTCAGCCACCCGGGGACGAGTAAGGCGACGCGTGAACGGCTCATGGGGTTTTGCACAGCCATCGACCGTTTGCCGGTCGCTGTCGGCGACTCGCCGGGCTTCATGGTAAATCGCGCGCTCATGCC
>SLQN01000122.1 GCA_007131465.1 Paracoccaceae bacterium | reverse complement strand
GAGGCCATTCGTACCGCGGTGTCCGAGGCCGGACTGGAAGAACAGATCGAGGAAGTGCTGGTGCCCACCGAAGAGGTGATCGAGGTGCGGCGCGGCAAGAAGGTCACGTCCGAGCGCCGCTTCATGCCCGGTTATGTTCTTGTGCGCATGGAGATGAGTGCGAAAGCCTATCACCTGATCAACTCCATCAACCGCGTGACAGGCTTTCTGGGCACGCAGGGCAAGCCGATGCCGATGCGCGACGAGGAAGTGAATACCATCCTCAACCGCGTGCAGGAAGGCGAAGAGGCCCCGCGCACCCTGATCCGCTTCGAGATCGGCGAGCAGGTGAAGGTCAATGACGGACCGTTCGAGGGCTTTTCCGGGATGGTCGAGGAAGTGGATGAGGGCAACAATCGCCTGAAGGTGATGGTGTCGATCTTTGGCCGGGCAACCCCGGTCGATCTGGAATTCACGCAGGTGTCGAAAGACATCTGATGTGAAGCGTGTGGGAGGCCGCCGGGCGCGCCCGGAAAACGCCTGACCACTAAACCGCAAACAGCCCCGCGCTCGCGTGTGTCGGGGCAAGGTGAGAAGAAGGAGAGGCCGCATGGCCAAGAAGGTTATCGGGCAGCTCAAGCTGCAAATTCCGGCGGGCAAAGCCACCCCGTCGCCCCCCGTCGGCCCGGCTTTGGGTCAGCGCGGGATCAACATCATGATGTTCACCAAGGAATTCAACGCCCGCACCGCCGAGATGGAGCCGGGCTCGCCCATTCCGACCGTGATCACCTATTATCAGGACAAGTCCTTCACGCTGGAACTCAAGACGCCGCCGGCGTCGTGGTATCTCAAGCGTGCTGCGGGCCTGAAACCCGTGGGCAAGCGCAACCGCGCGCGCGGGTCCGAGGCACCCGGGCGTTCGGTCGCCGGAACCGTGACCACCAAGCAGGTGCGCGAGATCGCCGAGGCCAAGATGCGTGACCTCAATGCGAACACTGTCGAGGCTGCGATGCAGATCATTGCAGGGTCGGCCAAGTCGATCGGTATCGAGGTGAGGGGGTAAGGTCATGGGAAAAATCGGAAAACGGATGACATCCGCCCGCGAAGCATTCGTCGGTCAGGAAAACCTGAGCGTCGAGGCCGCGATTGACCTGGTCAAGACGAAGGCGTCGGCCAAGTTTGACGAGACTGTCGAGATCGCAATGAACCTGGGCGTTGACCCACGCCATGCCGACCAGATGGTCCGCGGCGTTGTGACCCTGCCCAATGGCACCGGCAAGACTGTGCGCGTGGCGGTTTTCGCCCGCGGCCCGAAGGCCGATGAGGCGACCGCGGCAGGCGCGGATATCGTCGGCGCGGAAGACCTGATGGAAACCATCCAGTCCGGCAAGATCGAGTTCGACCGTTGCATCGCCACGCCGGACATGATGCCCATCGTGGGCCGTCTGGGGAAAATCCTCGGGCCGCGTAACCTGATGCCCAACCCCAAGGTCGGGACTGTGACCATGGACGTGACCGAGGCGGTGAAAAGCGCCAAGGGCGGTCAGGTTCAGTTCAAGGTCGAGAAGGCCGGGATCATCCATGCCGGGATCGGCAAGGTGTCGTTCGATGCTTCGAAACTGGCCGAGAATCTGCGCGCCTTTGTGGATGCCGTAGCGAAGGCCAAGCCTTCGGGGGCGAAAGGGGCCTATCTGCGCAAGGTCTCGGTGAGTTCATCGATGGGGCCGGGCGTGTCGGTCGATGTCGCAAGCGCGACCGAACGCTGAGACCGGGCTTGATCAAAATGAAAAAAGGGCGGCTTTGCCGCCCTTTTTGCGTGATTGTCTGGTTGGAGGGGCGTTGCCCCTCTTGGGCCTGCGGCCCAATTCACCCCAGGATATTTTTTCCCAAGATGACATCACCAACGGTTTAGTGCGGATTCGTCTTCGTCTCGGGGCGCCACCCAGTCGGTGCCCGCTGTCGTGGTTTCCTTTTTCCAGAAGGGCGCGCGGGACTTCAGGTAATCCATCAGGAAATCCGCCGCCGCAAAGGCCTCGGCCCGGTGCGCGGCGGCTGTCGCCACCATCATGATGCGCTCGCCCGGCTCCAGCCGGCCATGGCGATGGATGATCAGGCAATCCAGCAAGGTCCAGCGGGTGCAAGCCGTTTCGGCGATCTGGCGCAGGGCGCGCTCGGTCATGCCGGGGTAGTGCTCGATCTCCATGGCCTGCAACCGGGAGGGCGACAGGTCGCGGACAATGCCGCAGAAAGTGACGACTGCGCCAATATCGGCACGCCCGGCCCCGAAGGCGCTGGCTTCGGCACCGAAATCGAATGGCGCGCGCTGGACCCGGATCTGCATGGTCATCCCCCGGTCATGGGGGGGAAGAAGGCGACTTCGCGCGCGCCTGCCAGCGGGGCGTCGAAATCCGACAGATCCTGATCTATCGCGACGCGTAAGGCGCTGACGTCGGAAAAGGCAGCCGCATAGCGCGCTTCGCGCCGCGAGAGTTCTGCAACCAGTTCCGCCGGGGTCCGGGCTTCGGTCTCAAAGGTTTCGCGCGACTGGCCGATGCGTTCGCGGACCCAGGCAAAATAGAGGATTTC
>SLQN01000303.1 GCA_007131465.1 Paracoccaceae bacterium | reverse complement strand
CGGGCACGAACCAGTCCTGCAACTTCTCGGCCATGTCCTGCGTGTTCTCGGACATGACCTCGATCTGGAACAGGATCGAGGTCAGCCGATTTCCTGGGGCCACCTGCAGCCAGCCGTCGGGGAAGACATTGAAGCTGGCAGGGTCGAAGGGCCGCTCGGCCACACCCTGCTCGAAGGAGGTATAGGTCACGAATTCGGTATGGCTTTCCCATTTCAGGTGATGGCGCCCCAGTTCCGCCGAGTGATGGGTCGCATCCGGGGACGGATGCCCGGCCCCGTGCCTGTCCAGCAGGGCCAGCAAATGCTCGCGGTCCGCGCCGCGATCCCGCTTTGAAGCGTCGCGCGGGGGTTTGACGGCAAGAAACACCGCAACACCGGGCGCAGTGATCTTTGCCGCAGGGCGCGCGTGCAATTCGTTCACAAGCGTATAGCGCTCGGGGTGGTCGGGAATGGTCGGCATGGTGGCAACACCTTAGGCAGGATTTCACTGTGCAGCATATGCCGCAATGCGGCGAATGAAAGCCCGGTCATGGCACACGACGGCACACTTGTATTTCTGCAACATGACCCTGGTGCGACGCAAAAACCCGCCCGGATTACCGGGCGGGCCCTGTCATGTTGCACGTCAGTTCAGTCGATCATCGGCAGCAGGCTGTCCACCGAGGCTTTCGCATCGCCATAGAACATCCGCGTATTGTCCTTGTAGAACAACGGGTTCTCGATGCCCGAATACCCTGTCCCTTGCCCGCGCTTGGAGACGAAGACCTGTTTCGCCTTCCACACTTCCAGCACCGGCATCCCCGCGATGGGGCTGTTGGGGTCTTCCTGTGCGGCCGGGTTGACGATGTCATTGGACCCGATGACGATCACAACGTCGGTCGAGGGGAAATCGTCGTTGATCTCGTCCATCTCCAGCACGATGTCATAGGGCACTTTCGCTTCGGCCAGGAGCACATTCATATGCCCCGGCAGGCGGCCTGCGACCGGGTGGATCGCAAAGCGCACCGACTTGCCCTTGGCGCGCAGCTTACGGGTCAGTTCCGACACGCTTTGCTGCGCCTGAGCCACCGCCATCCCATATCCCGGAACGATGATCACGCTGTCGGCCTCGTTCAACGCAGAGGCGACGCCGCCTGCATCGATCGCCACCTGTTCGCCCTCGACCTCCATCGCGGGGCCGGACGTGCCGCCAAAGCCCCCCAGGATGACGCTGACGAAGCTGCGGTTCATCGCCTTGCACATGATATAGGACAGGATCGCACCGGAAGACCCAACCAGCGCGCCCACCACGATCAGCAGTTCATTGCCAAGCGAGAAGCCGATGGCCGCTGCCGCCCAGCCGGAATAGCTGTTGAGCATCGACACCACCACCGGCATGTCAGCCCCGCCGATGCCCATGATCAGGTGATACCCGATGAACAGCGCCAGTGCGGTCAGCACGATCAGCATCAGGATCGACGCGCCCGCACTATCGGCATAGACTAGGTAAAGCCCTGCAAAAACGACCGACAGCACCGCGGCAGAGGCGTTCAGCATATGCCCGCCGGGCAGTTTCTTCGCGGCTGTGTCGACTTTTCCGGCAAGCTTGCCATAAGCGACAATCGAGCCTGTGAAGGTCACGGCCCCGATCCAGATGCCGATCATCAGTTCGATCCGCAGGATCGTCACCTCGACGGCGGTCTTCTTGCCGATGATCATGGCGAAGTCGGAAAGGCCCAGCCACAGGCTGTAGGCCGCTGGGGGCATCGGGCCTTCAAGCTGCGGGAAAGGCAGGCTGGCCGCCGCAAACGCCTCGGCCACGCGCCCGATTTCCAGATGCGCATTGAACCCCACCAGAACCGCCGCCAGACCGACCAGCGAATGCATGAAGGCCACAAGTTCCGGCATCTGCGTCATCTGCACCCGGGTTGCCAGTTGCCAGCCGACAACACCGCCGATCGCGATCAGCACCAGTGTCAGCCCCCAAAGGCCCGAACCGGGTCCGACCATCGTTCCCACGATGGCAATCGCCATCCCGGCAATACCATACCAGATCGCGCGTTTGGCGCTTTCCTGTCCCGAAAGTCCGCCCAGTGACAGCACGAAAAGAACTGTCGCGACAGCATAGGCCGCAACCGTGAAACCGAAATCCATCTCTTGTTCCTCCTGCCGTCAGGACTTCTGGAACATGGCGAGCATGCGCCGCGTCACCATGAAGCCGCCGAAAATATTGACTGCCGCCATCAGCAGCGCGAGCGCGGCCAGAAGCGTGATCAGCACCGAGGTCGACCCGATCTGCATCAGCGCGCCCACGATGATGATGGATGAAATCGCGTTCGTCACGGCCATCAGCGGTGTGTGCAGCGAATGCGAGACCTTCCAGATCACCTGGAAGCCCACGAAGACCGCCAGCACGAAGATGATGAAATTGCGCATGAAGCTTTCCGGCGCAACCAGCCCGATGGCCAGCACCAGCCCGCCGCCGATCGCCAGAAGGCCCACCTGATTGCGGGTCTGGGTCTTGAAGGCTGCAATTTCCTTGGCGCGCTTCTCTTCCGCCGTCAGTTCCTTGACCTTTTCCTTGGG
>SLQN01000279.1 GCA_007131465.1 Paracoccaceae bacterium | reverse complement strand
TGCCATTCGCCCGATCGAGCAACTTGGTCCCGGCAGTTCGCTTGAATACAAGGATTTCCACCCGGAGGCGCTGTCAAGCGTGCGCCGTGGTGACACGCTCTACGGCTTGCCGGTACAAACCACGCCGGAACTGTTCATCTACCGCAGCGACCTTTTCGCCAAAGCCGGGCTGACCCCGCCAAGGACGCTGGCCGAGATGCTGGAATGCGCCCGCAGCCTGCACCGTCCCGATATCAACCAACATGGCATCTGCTGGAACGGTGCGCGCGGGACGCCCGTGGGAACGACCTTCATGATGCTTATGGCGGATTGCGGCCAGCCAGTGCTGAACCTGCCGCGCGTTGGCGACGGGTTTCGTGATCAGGACCTTGGGCCTGAAGCGCTCATCCCGATGATCGAGACGCCCGCGGGCCTCGAGGCGGCGGAATTTCTTGTCCAGCTTCTGGCCTGTTCGCCGCCCAATGTCTTGCAGATGTCCTGGTACGAGCGGGCGAAGTGCTATGCGGCTGGTCAGGCCGCGATGGGCTACTGCTATACCCAGATCCTGCCCATCATTGAAAACGACCCGACATCGCCAGCCTGCGGGCGAACCGGCTATCTGCCGCATCCCTCGGCCTCGGGTCAGGGCCGTATCGCGCCGCTCGGGGGCTGGAACATCTGCGTTCCCGCCAATCTCAAGGACTCGCGCTTTGACGCGGTGAAGCAAGCGGCACAGACGCTGACCTCGGCGGCCGCGACCAAGCTCTATATCGAAAACGGCAGCCTGGTGAGTTCGCGCTTCAGCGTCTGCAATGATCCGGTGGTCGCGCATAACCGCCCGGTGATCGCCACGGTGGACAAGCTGGCGCGCTCGGGCAAGTTGCAGACATGGCCGCGCCCGGCGGTGCCACAACTCAATACGCTGGTCCGCATTCTGGGCGAGGAAATTCACACCATGCTGCTGCGCAACAAGAAACCCGGCGCAGCCCTGCGAGACGCTCAGGCGCGCTGCGAAAAAGCGCTTGCGGCGGGCGCAGTCGTTACAGCGCAACCCATGACCCAGTTCGGGCACTTTTCTGCATAGCTTCGATGCAGCGCTGCACCTCGAGGGCTTCACGAAAATCGGGGCCCGGGTTCGGCGCACCTGCATGGGCGGCGAGCAATTCTGCCACCTCGATCACCTTGAGATCATTGAAGCCAAGGTGGTGCCCGGGCGCCGGGCAGAACGCACCATAGGGCGAATGGGCAGGCTCTGCCTCGATCCTTGTATAACCGTTTCGGCCCGGTATGCCGGACCAGAGCCGAAGTTCGTTCATCGCTTCCTGGCTGAAGGCCAGCGCGCCACGGGTCCCGGTTATTTCCCAGGACAGGTCCATCGTGCGCGCGGTCGCGGCCCAATTGGCTTCGATACTGCCTGCCGCGCCGTTTTCGAACCGCAGCAACGCATGGGTCATGTCATCGACCTTGACCGGTGCGCGCTCGGGGCTGGTGGGGGCAACGGGTCGGGTCGGAAAGATTGTTCGGCAATCGGCGTGAACCTCGGCAATCGGCCCAAGAAGATAGCGCAACATCGAGATGATGTGGCTGCCGATATCGGCCAGCGCACCACCACCGGCCGGATCGGTCCGAAAGGAATGCGGTGCATCGGGGCTGGCCATGTAATTTTCCGCATGGCGCCCGCGCACCCCCGTGATCTCGCCAATCTCGCCCGAGGTGATGATTTCGCGCGCAAGCCGGATCATCGGGTTGCGCAGGAAATTGAACCCCACCATCGTCGTGATGCCAGCTGCCTCGGCGGCCTGTGTCATCTCCAGCGCCAGGGTAGCGGTCGTCGACAGTGGTTTCTCGCAATAGACGGTCTTGCCTGCCGCGATGGCAGCCAGAGAAATTGGCGCATGCAGCACATTGGGTGCCGTGATGGCAACGATGCCGACTCCGGGGTCGTCAACCAATGCTTGCCAATCGGAAGTGAACCTTTCGAAGCCAAGCGCCTGCGCCCCATCCCGCGCCAGATCATCCGTTGCATCGGCAAGGATCGTCAGTTTCGGGTCGAACGGTACATCGAAAAGCCCGGAAACAGTGCGAAACGCATTTGCATGACATCGCCCCATGAAGCCCGATCCGACCAGCCCGATCCCAATTTGCCGCTTTCCCAATGTCAGCCCCTCTCTTGGCTCATCTTGTTTGGCCCAGTCTGGAATCCTGACGCGCATGGTTCGACCACAGTTTTGTCCATCTCTGACAATTTGGCAGTTTGGCGCGCGCGATGACTGTTGCAGTCTGCCCCCCAGACCGAAGAAGGAAAGGTGCAGGTGCGGGAATACGACTACATCGTCGTGGGCGCAGGATCGGCGGGCTGTGCCGTGGCCGGGCGGCTGGCCGAGGCTGGTCACTCCATTCTCTTGCTCGAAGCGGGTGGGCGCGACCACAACCCCTTCATCCACATCCCGCTGGGCTATTCCCTGCTTTACGCGAATCCTGCAGTCAACTGGTGTTATACCAGCGCGCCAGAGCCACATCTGAACGGCCGCCGCCTGTTCCAGCCGCGCGGCAAGGTGCTTGGCGGCACGGGCGCGATCAATGGCATGATCTACATGCGCGGCCAGCCAGAGGATTTCGATGGCTGGGCGAAGTCTGGTTGCGCCGGTTGGGGCTGGGACGACGTGCTGCCCTATTTCAGATCCTGCGAGGATCAGGAACGCGGACCGGACGCGTTTCACGGTGTCGGCGGACCGGTGGCCGTGTCGGACATTCGCACAAGACACAGGCTTGGCGAGGCGTTCCACGCAGCCTCCGAGAAGCTGGGCGTGCCGCGCAACAACGATTTCAATGGGGCACGGCAGGAAGGGACAGGCTATGTCCAGACCACAACGAAGAATGGCCGACGCTGGAGCACGGCTGCGGGCTACCTGCGCGGTCGCGCGAAACGCAATATCGACTTGCGCCTGCACGCGCTGGTGCAACGGGTCGATCTGGAGGGCAAGCGTGCCATAGGCGTCACCTGGCGCGAAAAGGCGGGCCAGCACAGCGCAAGAGCGCGCCGAGAGATCATTCTGTCAGGCGGGACGTTCAACTCGCCACAACTGCTGCAAGTCTCTGGCATCGGGCCGGGGCCGCTGTTGCAAGCGCATGGGATCGAGACGCGCCATGACCTGCCCGGCGTCGGAGAAAACCTTCAGGACCATTTCGGGATCGGAGCAGAATACCGCTCGACCGTCAAATCCACCGTCAACGACCTGTATAACAACAAGCTCAAGGGCGGGCTGCAACTGTTGCGATGGTTGCTCTTCCGCACCGGGCCCTTTGCCGATAACGGAAATTATTCCAACACGTTCATCCGCTCCGGTCCGGAAGTCGGCCGCCCCGACATGATGGTGACCTTCATGGCATGGTGCACCGATGAACAACTCACCCCGCGTCCTTTCCCCGGCTTCACAATCCTCGCAGAGCATATGCGCCCCAATTCGCGCGGCCATGTGCGCCTGACCGGCCCGAGCCCGTCGCACCCGCCGGAAATCCGGTTCAATTTCTTTGCAGACGAGGCCGACAAGCGTGCCGCACTGGCCGGTCTGAAATTCGCACGCCGGATTGCCGCGACAGCACCGATGGCCGACTGCGTGGACCATGAACTGTCCCCCGGCAAGGAGGTGCAGTCAGACGAAGACCTGCTCGCCTACTGCCGCCAGAACGGCCTGTCACTGCTCCATCCGGTGGGGACGTGCAAGATGGGCATTGACGACAGCGCCGTAGTCGACCCGCGCCTTAAGGTCCGTGGAATCGACCGGCTGCGCGTCGCGGATGCCTCGATCATGCCGCGCATCGTGACCGGCAACACCAATGCGGCCGCGATCATGATCGGCGAAAAGGCGGCGGCGATCCTGCTCGAAGACCTGAAGGGGACAGTATGACCCAATCTCTTGGCATTGCACTTATGGGGACGGGCCGGATGGCCTATGTCTACGGCCCGAAAATAAACGCCCATCCGGGTCTGCGACTGGAGGTCATCTACAACCCGCGCATGTCGTCCGCCGAACGCGCCACAACGGAATATGGGGGATGTCCAATGGACAACCTTGATGCAGTGCTGGCCCATCCGGCCGTGGATGCCGTGGTGATCGCCACGCCGACAGATACCCATGTGGACTATATCGAGCGCGCCGCTCTCGCAGGCAAGGCGATCTATTGCGAAAAGCCGCTCGACAAGTCGCTGGACCGGGTCCACCGCGCCTTGGCCGTGCTCGACACCCATAAAGTTCCCTTCATGCTCGGGTTCAACCGGCGTTTCGATCCGGACAACGCGCTGCTTCAGGCGGCCGTGCGCGCGGGCGAGGTCGGCGCACTCAACATGGTGATGAGCTGGAGCCGCGAGCCCGCGCCACCGCCCCTTGACTATGTCCTGACCTCTGGCGGCTATTTCGTGGATGCCACGATCCACGATATCGATCTGGCATGCTGGATCGCAGGCGAGCGACCGGTCGAGGTTTTTGCAGCGGGAACCTGCAAGTTCGATCCAGCAATCGGGGCTGCAGGCGATTTCGACCTGACCATGACAACGCTCAAGATGCCCTCGGGCGCGCTGGTGCACATCAACAACTCGCGCGCTTGTCCATATGGATTCGATCAACGGCTGGAGGTGTTTGGCGAAAAAGGGATGTTGCAAACGCGAAACCATCGCGACGACACCCTCGTGCGCTGGACCTGTGGCGCGACCGAAGCGCGTAAACCGCTCAAGCACTTCTTCCTCGAGCGGTATGATCAGTCCTTCTACAATGCGCTTGATGAATTTCATGCGGCGGTGACGCAAGACAGGACACCCTCATGCACCGCCGAGGACGGGCGCGCCGCCCTTGCGATCGCGCAGGCTTGTGCGCGATCAGCACATGAGGCCATTGCGATCCGACCCGCGTATGATGCCGGAGCGGCGTAAGCGGTGTTTGTCAACAACACTTCTTTTCTATTTGATAAACATATTAATATCAATATCTTAATTCGAGAACGTTCTACGCCAGCACCATTGACTCTCGCCTTGTACCAAGCCTCGCACATTTGCGGAACTCTGGACCATCTTGAGGTCTAACGCACCAAATTCGGCAATGCGCCTGCTGCTCGGACGTCTGGCCCCACATCACGAGAAAAGATATCGCATTACATCAAGGGATGCGAGAGTATCAGATATAGCGGCCTTCACCGATCATAGCGCGCTTGTCTGAAGCGGCCGCGCTGCTGGGCATGCCGTCGTCGGATCAGAGCATCTGTGCTGATCAGGCGGGCTGTCGTCTTGTTGGCGCTCACCCGCTGCTCGGCGGACCGTTCTGGCGCGGCACTTCCGCCAGCAGGTTGATCAGCAACTAGGACAGGAATGCCTCGCAAGGCCTGCGGGGGTCATGCAACTCGATCAGCTCGTCATCGAGCGCGCGTCTCAGCGCCATGTCGCCGTAACAAACCAGCGTCATCGTGCGGCTGTCTGTTTCGACGAAGAGATCGATATCCAGTCCCGGATCGGTGATACAGATATCATTTGTGGCCAGTTCGCCGATCTGCCTAGCGGCGGCGCTTTTCCGCGGGCTGATCGGTGAAATCGAAGCGGATCACGGTGCGTCCGGATGGCATCCGGTCTGTATCCATGTGCCGATGCATGTCCCACAGGATCAGGTCCGGGTCTGCACGCTCGGCGGGGCCAAGGTAGAGGCCGATGTCGGAGCGTCTCATGCGCAGGGCATGACACAGCCTGCCGCGGTTGGGAAACTTGTGTCAGGTGGCGAACACTAGGCCTCGCTGCGATATGGCTGAATGACGGCTTAGGGCTCTTCGCGCTCTCCCCAACCCCTACCGCGCGGGCAATCGGGCCGCCCCGTCCAGCCGGATCGTTGTGCCGTTCAGATAGGGGTTCTCGATGATCTGGGCGACCATCAGCGCGAATTCCGACGGATCGCCCAGCCGCGCAGGGAAGGGGATGTTGGCCGTGATGGCGGCGGTCGTTTCCTCGGGCAGCGTTTCCATCATGGGCGTGCGGAACAGCCCCGGTGCAACGGCCACGCAGCGGATGCCGTCGCGCGCCAGATCGCGCGCGACCGGCAGGCACATGGCCGCAATTCCGCCCTTGGAGGCCGCATAGGCGGCCTGCCCGATCTGCCCGTCCTGCCACGCCGCCGAGGATGTGTTGATCACCACGCCGCGCGCGCCATCCGCCAGTGGGGCGACGCCTTTCATCTGCGCGACCGCATGCGCCATGACATTGAACGACCCGATCAGGTTCACCCCGATCACCCGCGCGAACAGTTCGGTCGAGGGGATACCATCGCGTCCGACCACGCGCGCGGCATCCGCGATGCCGGCGCAATTCACCACCATGCGCAGCGCGCCCTGCGCGTCCGCCACCGCCTGCGCGACTGTGGCCCCGACAGCCTCTGCATCGCCCACATCCACCTTGTAGGCCCGCGCGCCGATCTCGGCTGCGACGGTCTGCGCGCGCGCCATGTCGAAATCGAGAATCGCGACCTCTGCGCCGCGTGCGGCCAGATGCCGCGCCGTGGCCGCGCCAAGGCCGCTGCCGCCGCCTGTCACGATCGCCAGATGGGGTGCAATCTGCATCGCCATGCCTCCTTGAGGGGTCTTGTGCCGATCTATGCGCCGCGCGCAGCATCGGTGCAAAGGCGACGTTGCGTCACCCGCTTGCCGCGGCTGGGCTGGCCCGCTACCAAGATGGAAACTGCAAGAGGCCCCGATGCCCCCCAAACGCGCCTGGCAACGCATGCTTTCGGGCCGCAGGCTGGACCTGCTGGACCCGACACCCGTTGATATAGAGATCGAGGATATCGCGCATGGGCTGGCCTTTGTCGCGCGCTGGAACGGGCAGACGATGGGCGACTGGCCCTATTCCGTGGCCGAACATTCGCTGCTGGTCGAGGAAATCTTCACCCGCGCCACGCCGCGCCCGGACCCGCGCTGGCAGATGGCGGCATTGCTGCATGATGCGCCCGAATATGTGATCGGCGACATGATCTCGCCCGTGAAGGCGGCGGTGGGCCCCGATTACGGGGCGCTGGATGACCGGCTTTCTGCGGCGATTCACATCCGCTTCGGGCTACCGGCGCGCCTTCCTGCTCCGATCAAGAAGCGCATCAAGGCGGCGGACAGGCTGTCGGCCTGGATTGAGGCGACGCGGATCGCGGGGTTCACGACGCTTGAGGCGGACCGCTATTTCGGCAAGCCTGACCCGGACCTGCTGCAGGGACTGGCGCTGCATCTGCGCCCCCCGGTAGAAACGCGCGCGGCCTACCTGGCCCGTCATGGCACGCTGCTGGCGAAACTGTAAAGGCAACTTGTCACTTTTGCGCTGCCGTGCCACATCTTTGCAACGGGCCGCGCTGGCCTGCCACGGACCAAGGAACCTGCCCATGACTGACGACTTCCCCGACCACAAGCACCGCGCAGCCCTTTGGTTTCGCGACTTGCGCGACCAGATCGTCGCGGCCTTCGAGGCGCTGGAAGACAGCCATGTGGACGGCCCGCTGTCGGACCGCCCCGCCGGCCGGTTCGAAGTGCGCGAAACGCAACGCCACGGGGCAGACGGACAGGATGCCGGCGGCGGGCTGATGAGCGTGATGCGCGGCGGACGCGTGTTCGAGAAAGTCGGCGTCAATGTGTCCGAGGTCTTCGGGCCGTTGGGCGAGGCAGCGCAGCACTCGCTGACCGCGCGCAAGGAAATTCCGGGGCTGGATGCAGACCCGCGTTTCTGGGCCAGCGGCATTTCGCTGGTGGCCCATATGCAGAACCCGCATGCCCCTGCCGTGCACATGAACACCCGCATGTTCTGGACACCGGGCGGCTGGTGGTTCGGCGGCGGCTCGGACCTGAACCCCTGCATCGAATACGCGCAGGATACTGCCGATTTCCACGCGACATTGAAGCGCCATTGCGACCCGCATGGCGCGGATATCTACCCACGCTTCAAGGCCTGGGCGGATGAATATTTCTATATCCCGCACCGCAAACGCGCACGCGGCGTGGGGGGGATCTTCTATGACGATTACTGCACCGGCGACTGGGAGGCCGATTTCGCCTTCACGCAGGATGTCGGCCGCGCCTTTTTGCCCGCCTTTCTTGCGCAGGTGGAACGGCGGCGTCAGATGGCGTGGTCCGATGCGGACAAGGAAACCCAGCTTATCCATCGCGGGCTTTATGCCGAATACAACCTTGTCTATGATCGCGGCACGAAATTCGGGTTGCAGACAGGCCATGATCCCGATGCCGTGCTGATGAGCCTGCCACCGTTTGCGCGCTGGGTGTGAAGGCGGACCCGGGGGAGGGAAGATGCAGATCTGCCGCAGCAAGACTGCGATCCGCGAAGCGCTTGGCGGGCGGCGTTGCGAAGGCGTGCCGATAGTGCTGGTTCCGACAATGGGGTTTCTGCATGACGGCCATCTGTCCCTGATGCGCCTTGCGCGTACGCGTGCGGGGGCGGATGGCCTTGTCGTGGCCTCGATCTTCGTCAACCCCACACAGTTCGGACCGGGCGAGGATCTGGACAGCTACCCCCGCGATGAGGACCGCGACTTCGCGCTTCTGCAAGCTGAAGGGGTGGACGCGGTCTTTGCCCCGGATGTGGCCGGGATATACGACCCGGCCGCCCAGACCATAGTCGAGACGACCGGGCTTGCGCATGTCCTGATCGGCAAGTTGCGCCCGGGCCATTTCCGGGGTGTGGCGACAGTCGTGACGAAGCTGTTCAACATCATCCGCCCCGATGCGGCTGTGTTCGGGGAAAAGGACTATCAGCAACTCGCCGTCATCCGCACCATGGTCCGCGATCTGGACATGGGCGTCGAGATCATCGGCGGCGCAACCGCGCGCGAGGCCGACGGGTTGGCCATGTCCTCGCGCAATGTGCGGCTGAGCGCCGCTGACCGCGCCGCCGCCCCGGTTCTGGCCCGCGCGCTGGATCAGGCCGAGGCGATGGCGCCCTCTGGCATCACTGCCTCGCGCCTGCGCAGCCATGTGCGCGCCACATTGGAGGCAGAGCCCCGCGCCCATGTCCGTTCGGTCGATATCCGCGACGCGGCCACGCTCGACACCATTTCCGGCCCGCTGACCCGGCCTGCGGTGATCCTGCTCGCGGTCAGTTTCGGGCAGGTCTTTCTGATCGACAACCGCGTGATCCAGCCCCCACAGGAGAAGCCATGAGCATCACCCCCCCGATCCGCCGCATCACAGCCCCCCAGATTCGCGCCAGAAAGGGCGGCGAGCCCATTGTCTCGTTGACCTCGTATCACGCGCATACTGCCGCCATCGTGGACAGATACGCCGATTTCATTCTGGTGGGCGACAGTCTGGGCATGGTCATGCATGGCATGGATTCGACCGTAGGCGTGCCGCTGGACCTGATGATCATGCATGGCCGCGCCGTGGTGCGCGGCACAAGCCGCGCCCTGATCGTGGTGGACATGCCTTTCGGCACCTACGAGGAATCGCCCAACATGGCCTTTCGCAATGCCGCGAAGATCATGAAGGAAACCGCCTGCGGGGCGGTCAAACTGGAAGGCGGCGCGCGCATGGCCGAGACCATCCGCTTCCTGTCCGAGCGCGGCATCCCGGTGATGGCGCATATCGGCCTGACGCCGCAATCGGTCAACACGATGGGCGGGTTCAAGGTGCAGGGCCGCGATGAAGCGGCGTGGCAGGTCCATATCGACGACGCCCGCGCCGTGGCCGCCGCGGGCGCGTTCGCGCTGGTGGTCGAAGGGGTGGTCGAGGATCTGGCCGACAGGATCACGGATGCCGTCGATATTCCCACCATCGGCATCGGGGCCTCGCGCCGCTGCGACGGGCAGATCCTTGTGCTGGAGGACATGCTGGGCCTGAACCCGCGCGTGCCGAAATTCGTCAAGATGTATGGCGATCTTGGCCCTGCCATCGAACGCGCGGTGGCCGAATATGCCGAGGAAGTGAAGTCACGCGCCTTTCCGGGCGGCGAAAACGTCTACCGCTGAATTTGCGACCGTTTCCTGATCCGGAGGATGCCTGCCCGTGACACACCCGAATGACGCCGAATCCGCCACTCCCCGCGTCCCCAAGGCGCGCAGCGGACCTTTGCACCTGCTGGACGCGACGCGGTATTCCGTCGCGGGGTTTCGCCGCTTGCTGCGCGAACCCGCAGCGCGGCAGGAACTGGCGCTGGGGGGGATCGGGCTGGCTGTGATCATTCTTGCCGGGGGCAGCGCAGGCCATGTCATCGGGTTTCTGGTACTGCTTGCGGCCCTGCTTGCCGCCGAGGCGCTGAATACCGCCATCGAGGTTCTGGCCGATCATCT
>SLQN01000358.1 GCA_007131465.1 Paracoccaceae bacterium | reverse complement strand
GTCACCCGGACCGGATCGATGATCCCAGCCTCGATCATGTTGCGATACTGGCCGGTAGATGCGTCAAACCCGTGTCCTGTTCCAAGGCGTGTAACTTCGGCGATGATACTGTTCGGATCCTTGCCTGCATTGATTGCAATGCGTGCGATCGGACCTGTAAGAACCGAGCGGACCAATTCGATCCCGGCCGCCACATCCCCATGGTTCGCGTCGGTCAGCTCATCAAGGATGCCCCCGACATGCGCCAGCGCTGATCCGCCACCGGACACCACACCGTCCTCGACTGCGGCGCGAATGGCATTCAGCGAATCCTCGATCAACTGAATCTTGCGCTTCTGTTCAACTGGCGTCATGCCGCCGACAAAGATGACCGCCGTGCCACCTGACAGCTTGGCCAACCGTTCGCGCAGTTTGTCCTGCTCGATATTCGGGGGGGCCGCATTGTACTGGCGCTGGACCTGCAATCGCCGTGCGTTGACTGCATCGACATCGCCTTCGCCTTGGATCACGGTCGTGTTGTGCGCTGACGAGTGCACGGCCTGCGCGCCGCCCAGTTGCTCTCGTGTGACATTTTTCACTTGGCGACCAAGATCGCGCGCCAGCACTTCACCACCGGTCATGATGGCAAGGTCATCCATCTGCGTGCGTCGCCAGTTGCCATATTCCGGTGGGTGCACAATCAGATACTTGCCCGGCTTTGCTGCTTCCAGCAGCATCACCACCACCTCTGGCGAGATTTCTTCGGCAACGATCAGCAGGGGGCGACCATCTGCATCAGCTATCGCGCGCGCCGCATCCAGTTCCTCTGGCTTGAGGATTTTCTGATCGGTCAGCAGGATCAGCGGGTTGTCAAGCCGCGCTTCCATATCATCCTGATTGGTCACCATGTGGTGCGAGATATAGCCACGCTCGAAGGACATCCCGTTGATGACCTCCAGATGTGTGTCGACTGTGACCGAAAAATCTGTGGTGATGATCCCACTGGCCCCGACCCGTTCATGTGCTTCGGCGACGATTTCGCCAAGGCGCGGATCAGTGGCCGCGATCTGTGCCACCGCAGCCAGAAGGTGCGGCTTGTCTTTCACTGACACCGCCTGTGCCATCAGCGCGGACACGACCTTTTCAACACCCAGTTCGATGCCCCGACACAGATCAACAGTGCGCGCACCGCGTTCGGCCTGTGCCACGCCCTGCTGGATCATTGCATTTGCCAGCACGATTGCGGTCGTTGTGCCATCACCCGCAACTTCATTGGTCTGCATCGAGACTTCGCGCACGACCTGTGCGCCCATGTTTTCGAAACGGTCCGGCAGTTCGATCTCGGTCGCGATCGAGACGCCATCCCGCGTTATGAGCGGCGTGCCCACTGGCCGGTCGATCATCGCATTCATTCCCTTCGGGCCCAGGGTTGGTTCCACGGCGGCCGCCAATCTGGCAACCCCGCGCGCCAGGGCACGGCGGGCTTCGACGTTATGCAGCAACATATTCGGCATGTAATTCTCCCTCGTTACCGTGCGCGCGCTAACGCGCCGGTCTGATCTGATTAGGGTGGTGAAGCTGTGTTCAGCCCGCCCGTTCGGTCTGCGCCATCCTCGCCGGAACCCGTCCTGCTATGAAATCAATCAATTCAGGTTCACGGCCCGTGAGATCGGCTTCCTTGTAACGTGTCGCCAGAAGGCCACGGCACATTGCGCCGTTGAACTCCATGTTGATCCGTATCGCGCGCAAGCGGCGCAAGTGCTCGGTCATGTCCTCAACCATGATCGGGTTACCGCTGTAGTCGACAAAGACAGGATCATCCGGCATGCAGGCCAACCCGTCATCTATCAGGATTTCGCGATAGCGGGGCTTCTGCGCGCAGGCTTGGGGATCCGCCGCAAAGCTGGTGCGGTCGAACTCCGTGAGTGTCAAAGCGGCAATCCTTGCGTTGCTCCAGCCCATCGCACCAAGCGCAATGATCAACGGTTCCTGTCGGCGCAAGAATGCCTTCTCACGAAACTTCTCGCGCACATCGTTCAGATCTGCGCCTTCGGTCAGTTTGGAGAAGACCTCCTCGAAGGGTTTGTCGCCATTGACCCCAGCATTCACATCTTCCGCGAAGCAGTGATCCTGCAAGCGCACCTTTACCCGGTCCACCCAAGGCAGTGAGCGCACTGCACGGTTGATCCCGTCGGCCATGAGAAAGGCGAAGTTGGGCGAGCACCAATAAGTTGGCAGTCGGAAATCCACCTCGACCACGCTGCTTTGCAGCACTTCGATGCGTTCCATGAACCCCATGTCGGTAATTGGCTCGTCAAGCTCTGGGTCGGTGACGGTGCCTAAGCACCGCCACACTTCCCTTGCCCGCGCGCCGTGAAATTTCGGTACGGTCATTTGTTCACTCCGCTGCAATCCGGACGGGCGCAGATGCCAGTTCCTTCTTTTTGGCCTCGACATCAATGCCATAGAGCCGCGCTGCGTTCAGACCGAGGATCTGTTCCTTGATCTCTGGCGTCAGGTCAACGCCGCGTTCCTGCTTGATGTCGTCGGGCAGTTCCATGGCCCAGAACTTTTCGACCAGCCATTTGGGGG
>SLQN01000088.1 GCA_007131465.1 Paracoccaceae bacterium | reverse complement strand
GGGCGGTTTGCCGACTGTGACATCGCGGCATTGCAATCGCAGAATTGGTGAAAGCTGCCATTATGCGGTACTCTGATAAGTTACAAGTCATGCTAAGCTCGCGTAGGGTGCGACCAAAGTAGAGTGCAAGTGAATGCGTGCCTATGTTAATGTTCGCGATCTCCGGAAAGCTACGCGTGTTGTCCGATCCAAAAATTAACGGCTGAGACTCTCTGGCAGATAAGGAACGCGAAACCACAGAAATATCAAGAATACGACGTTCATCAAGATTGGGGAGGAATCTTGTTGGGAGAGTTGATTCGATTTGAACAGTTACCCGTATGGGTGCCAGGTAAGGTGCTGCTCGCAAGTGATGAGCAAGGCTGGAAGAATGTCGCGCTCAGATCTTATCATTATCTCGGGCAGGATGTGGTGGTTCCCGCAATGCGCGATTTCATGCTGGTCAGCTATCAGACCGGTGTCACGCCCATGCGGCGTCGTTTTGATGGCCGATGGAAGCGCGAAACGCTGGGGCCCGGTGCGACGTCGCTCTTGACTCGAGCGCAGCAAGCATACTGGAACTGGCATGAGTCTATCGAGGTGACCCATATCTATTTGACCGGCGATCTTGTCACGAATGTCGCAAGTGAAATCATGGACTGCGCCGTAAGTGAAGTCACCTTGGAAGACATTCTGCGTGTTGATGACCCGGTCATGGCCAATGCTGCCGCCGCGATCTCGTTCGAGGCACGTACCCAGGGTTTGGGAGGTGCGCTCTATGTCGATTCCATCGCGCGCGCGCTGATCATCCACCTGTTGCGGCAGTATTCCTCTGTCCGGGTGCAAGAAGCGGGCCGCAGTGGATTACTCTCGCCGCAGCAGCAGCGCAGGATCGTGGAATTCATCGACACAAATCTCGAGCGGTCCCTGGATCTCAAGCTGCTGGCGGACGCATTGGATATGACGCCATGCCTGTTCGCACGTCAGTTTCGGCGCAGTTTCGGCACACCTCCCTACGCTTTCGTCAAGGCTCGACGGCTCGAAAAGGCCTGCGATCTTCTGACCCGGACAACCCTGCCCATCAAGGTGATCGCAGTCGATTGCGGATTTTGCGATCAGGCGCATCTGACACGGATGTTCGCGGCGGAATTCGGAAAAACACCCGCTGTCTTTCGACTTGAGGGGCAGTGACGCGGCTCGCGGGCACTGGCGGGGGTCCGCGTGAGCATTCGGCGCATTTGCAAATGCGCCGAGTCTGCGTCGGGATCTTACAAGGCGAGGCTGCGAAACGTTCAATCCTGTATCTCGGATAGGTGTTAATTAATCACTGTGTCGCAGGCGTGAAACCTGAGGAGGGGAGCCTGACGATACCTGTCGCGGTCGCGAGAAGACGACCGTAACCAATCTGGAGGAAATCATGTTAGACGCACATCAGACCGCCGCTTCGGCGGACCGAAAGGCCGTGCCGGCCAGACTTGACGCGCTTGTGATCGGGGCCGGGGTTGCAGGGCTCTACCAGCTTCACCTGCTTCGCGAGATGGGGCTGAAAACCCATGCCTGCGACACGGCCAGCGATGTCGGGGGAACATGGTACTGGAACCGCTACCCCGGTGCCAAGTTCGACAGCGAGGCCTATATCTACCAGTATCTTTTCGACGAAAAACTCTACAAGGGCTGGACCTGGAGCGAGCGTTTCCCCGGCCAGCCGGAAATCGAACGCTGGCTGCATTACATCACGGACACGCTCGATCTGCGGCGCGATATTTCGTTTTCGACCAAGGTGGTCAAGGCGACATTCAATGACGCTACAGGGCGCTGGACGGTCGAGACAGATCAGGGCGATGTGATTGATACCCAATTCCTGATCGGCTGCACCGGGATGCTGTCAGCCCCGCTGGAAGATCGTTTTCCGGGCCAGTCAAGGTTTCGCGGCGAGATTGTGCATACGGGCCGCTATCCCAAGGGCGGGCTTGCGCTGGACGGCAAACGCGTCGCCGTCATCGGCACAGGTGCGACGGGGATTCAGGTCATTCAGACCATCGCGCCCGCCGTCGCGCATCTGACCGTCTTCGTGCGCACCCCGCAATACGTCCTGCCGATGAAGAATCCCAAATACGGCCCCGATGAGGCCCGCTGGTACAAGGGCCGTTTCGACGAGTTGAAGGCCAATATCCCGCACACCTTCACGGGGTTTGAATATGATTTCGAGAACACATGGGCCGAGCTGACCCCCGAACAGCGACGCACCGTGCTGGAAGATATCCATGCCGATGGATCGCTGAAACTCTGGCTCGCCTCATTCGCGGAAATGTTCTTTGACGAAGCCGTGAGCGAGGAAATCTCGGAATTCGTGCGCGAGAAGATGCGCGCGCGTCTCAAAGATCCTTATCTGATCGACATCCTCGTTCCGAAGACGGGCGACTATGGGTTCGGCACCCATCGCGTGCCGCTCGAAACCGGATATCTCGAAAACTATCTGCGCGACAATGTCGAAGCCGTCAGCGTGCGCGACAACCCGATCACCGAGATCGTCCCCGAAGGCGTGAAGCTGCGCGATGGGAAGGTCCATGCGGTCGATACGATCATCATGGCC
>SLQN01000068.1 GCA_007131465.1 Paracoccaceae bacterium | reverse complement strand
GGCGTGGCTCGACATTCTCGACCAGCATGTCGGCCGGGATCTCGCGGGCGACTTCATGGATCAGCGTGTAGGTATCCAGACCGCCGGACCAGCCATTGATCCGGTCGCGCCACTGTTCCCACGCGGCGGGCACAAATTCGGGCGAGCACATTTCCTCGGCCTCGCGCAGGGCTTCCGGGCTGAGGAACGCGTTGCGCACGCCATGCTGATGGAAGATCGTGCCTTCGTGCTGCGGGTCCGAAAAGCCGACCGTGTTCACCAGCGCGGCCTCGTTGGCGTATTGCGCCGCGATCTGTGCAAGATAGGACGATTCCATCACGGCATCCTGCAAATGCCCTTCCAGCCGGTCGAAGCTTTCCGCAGACATCGCCGTGTGTTCCGTGCCGCAGAAGAAGCGCAGGTCCACACATTGCGACACGACCGGCGACATATTGGCATAGGCCACGGCCGAGGCCCAGGTTTCCGCCCCGTCGATCAGGCCCTGACGCAGACCATCCAGCGTTTCCTCCCAGGCGATGGGCCGCGGGTTGAGGTTCATCAACTCCATCGCGATGCGGCCAAGCTGCGTGCCAGTGACGCGGTTGGACGTGCCGGCCAGTTCGGTGACGCTGGTCACAAGCGGACGGTCGCGCCAGGTGTTGCCCAGCATGATGCCGCGCAATTCGCAATGGGTGAACAGGAACTTGATGCCGTGCATCCGCTCCAGCGGTTCGCGGAACACGCGGTTGCTCTCGGGGTGATAGAAGAAATGATACTGCGAGGCGCGCGACGGGAACATGTAGGCATAGTCCAGCACGTTCATGTACGGTGCGCCCCCGGCCGAGTTCTGGGTCGAGGCCGAGTACATGTCGATGATGCCTTCCTGCGTCCGGCTGACACAGTCAAGCTGGCCGCAGATCTGGTTGTCCCCGATGAATTCGATCCGCAATTCGCCATCCGTACGCTCTTCGATGTCGCGCACGAATTCCAGAATCCCGTTCCGCTCGATCAGCAGGTTGGTCGCGTTGAACCCGGCAGCACCGTAGCGCAGCGTGTGGCGCGCTTCGTTTGAAAAGCGCCGCTCCCAGGTTGATTCAACTGCCTTGGCAAGGCTGGGCGCGGTGATCACGCCGGTCATGCCGCCGAGTGCAAGCATGGTGGAACTCAGCCCGAAGCGCTTGGAAATCTTCAGGAAATCCCGGCGTGAGATGCCCGATAGGTCGCGTGTCATAGTGGTCTCCTCCCTAAGTCTGACCGAGTTGAAAAGTTGAAACCTTCGATTATTGAGACTTGTGGTTTCAAAAAAGCATCGATATCTTTTTGAGTCAAGGGATTTCATGCGACGAAAGGCCGCGTGCAATTCCCTGGGGAAAAGGGGGGAGCAAATGTTCGACCATGACGCGGATATCGTGATTGTCGGGGCCGGATCGGCGGGCTGCGTGCTGGCCAATCGGCTGAGCGCGGACGGCAGCCTGCGTGTGCTTCTGATCGAGGCGGGCGGGCGCGACCTGAACCCCTGGATCCATGTGCCTGTCGGCTATTTCCGCACCATGGGCGACCCGTCGCTGGACTGGTGCTACATGACCGAACCCGACCCCGGCCTGAACGGGCGGCGCCTGCCCTGGCCGCGCGGCAAGGTGTTGGGGGGGTCATCCTCGCTGAACGGGCTGTTGTATGTGCGCGGCCAGCCCGAGGATTATGACCGCTGGCAGCAGATGGGCAATCCGGGTTGGGGCTGGGACCAAATCCTGCCCTATTTCCGACGCGCCGAGGATCAGGAACGCGGCGAGGACGAATTTCACGGGACAGGCGGCCCGCTATCGGTCACGAATGCGCGGCTGTCGCGCCCGATCTGCGACGCCTGGGTCGCGGCGGCGCAGGCGGCGGGCTATCCGTTCAACCCCGATTACAATGGCGCAACACAGGAAGGTGTGGGCTATTTCCAGCTGACCGCCCGCAACGGCCAGCGGTGCAGTTCGGCTGTGGCCTATCTGAACCCTGCGCGCAAGCGCCCGAACCTGCGGATCATAACGCGCGCGATGACCACGCGCATCCTGTTCGAGGGGCGGCGCGCCGTGGGTGTGGAATGGCGCGGTGCGGATGGGGGCTTGTGGACAGCGCGCGCCCGGGCGCGTGTCGTGCTGTCGGCGGGGGCCATCGGGTCGCCCCAGATCCTGATGCTTTCAGGGCTGGGCGCGGCCGAGCACTTGCGCGGGCATGGCATCACGCCGCTGGTGGACCTGCCCGGTATGGGGCGCAATCTTCAGGATCATTTGCAGGCCCGGCTGGTGTTCAAGACCAGACGCCCGACACTCAATGACGAAGTGCGCAACCCAGTGAACAAGCTGCGCATTGGGCTGCGCTACATTCTCACCCGCAGCGGACCGATGGCGATGGCGGCTTCGCTTGCGACCGGGTTTCTGCGCACATCGCCCGATGTCGCGACGCCCGATATCCAGTTCCATATCCAGCCGTGGTCCGCCGACAGCCCCAGCGAAGGCGTGCATCCGTTTTCGGCCTTCACGGCCTCGGTCTGCCAGTTGCGGCCCGAAAGCCGGGGGCATCTGGAATTGCGCAGCGCAGACCCCGCCCGCGC
>SLQN01000212.1 GCA_007131465.1 Paracoccaceae bacterium | reverse complement strand
AGCTTCACATTACGCTCATCCAGCCCCGCCATCAAAAGATCCCGCGCCTTTTGCAAGGAAACATTCAGGGAAACAGGTTCAACGTGAACACTGGCATCCGAACCACTCATACGCACGACACTCAACAAGCGCTTGGTTAGCTCGGCAGCATGCTCGGCAGCCTCCAGCACCTGCTGTGCCGCCACATACGTCCGCGAATTCGGCAAAAAGCTATCCACAATGATCGCCGCCTGATTTCGGATAATACTCAATGCATTGGCGAAATTGCTGCCCACACTATGTGCTACGGTAAGCACGGCCTCGAGCCGCTCATTTTCAACCGCCATTTTACGCGCCTGACGATGAGCAGAGATATCACGTATCCGTAACAACAAGGATTCCCGCCCATGAAAGACAACCCGATCAGCGTGTAACCCGACTTCGACACGCTCACCACTTGGAGAAACGAGCGTGGTTTCATAGCGCTGCGGAAACGCTTCACTGCGCATCAGGCGCCGGTACATCTGCTGGGTTCGGACCAATTCGTCGTGGGCCACAAACTCTGTAAAATCATTGCCCACGAGCATGGCCGCTTCACAATCCAACATCTCACACAAACGCGGATTTACAAAATAAACCTTGCGATTCTCTATCAAGCAAATGCCATCAAGAGCCGTGTTGAGCAACCCCAAAAGAAGATCTTCACTGTTCTGTAGTTGACGATGCGCTTCCGCCGCGTCCTGTAATGCAGCATCTCGTTCCTGCATAACGCGTGCAAGCATGGCGGCACCCTGATCTAACGCGTGCTTGTCCGGCGAAACCGTCTTGTTTTTTGCGTCCCTATTTATTGCCATGACATCTCCTGCACAACGGCAACCAGAGCATACAAACGAATCCAACCAAAAACAAGTCGCCAATTCTCCCATCAAGTAGTTGATACGTTGATAAGGGACTAATACGGCACATGCATCTGAATAAACGAGCTCTCCACATCAAACTGCCGTTCCACCAATTGTCCCAACGCGCGTACACCAAAGGTTTCGGTTGCATAGTGCCCCCCAAAAACAACATGCACGCCATATTCTTGCGCCACACTATAAGCCGCCAGAACAGGTTCTCCCGTTACCAGCACATCGACCCCCTTGCGACCCGCTTCAGCTACCATATCCGCAGCACCGCCCGAAACCACCGCGACAGATTTTACCGTGTCGGCACCAAAATCCATTACCTGTAAATCATCCTCCCGATCCATGATGCTTTGTACACGCTTCACAAAAGTACCCATAGACACGGCCTTACCCAGACGCCCCGCAAAACCAATACTCTGCCCCTTATATTCTCCGAAAGGTCGCACATTCCGCAAACCCAACGCATTGGCAATGCACGCGTTGTTGCCATACACCCGATGTGCATCCAACGGAAGGTGCGACGCATACAAGGCAAGATTATGATCTAGTAAAAACTTTAACCGACGGTAGTTCAGCTCCGTAATCCGGCAAAGCGAATCACCCCAACTGATACCATGATGACAAATCAACAAATCGGCACCCTCTTGGGCTGCCGCTTCAAAAAACGCCATGGACGCATCCACACCACAGCACACCTTGCGCACCAAACCATCATTTTCCACTTGCAGACCGTTATGCGATGCATCCTGAAAGCATTCCGTGTTCAATTCCCGATCCAAACACCCGACAATCGCATGTAATGAAGCCATGCAACACCTCCTCTTTCACTCCCCATCAACAACGAGTTGATGGTTGTTATGTTGATACGTTGATAAGGAAAATGGATCAACCAAAGCTCTCCCCCCACATAAGCACGCACTCACAAAACCACATCCCGAAGATCCCGTGCCCCGCAGAGAGTCGGGACCACGTCTCACAGCTTTTCAGCTTTTCAACAGCCTCCCGCCTTCCCCTTTCGAAATTCAACGTTCATCGTTCGAAGTTCGACGTTCAAAGTTCAAAGTTCAAAGTTCAACGTTCAACGTTCGAAGCCTCCTCCCCATCCCTCCCCCTTCTGCGTCATTCTGCGTGGTCTGTGGTTGCCCTCCACCAATCCCCATACCAAAAACGCATTTCAGCTTTTCAGCATTTCAGCATTTTCCCCTAAAGCCCTAGTTCCTCCATTACCAACTCCGCCGGTGTTCGATACTTCTTTGTTTTATTACAGGCCTCACAAGACGGCACCACATTACCCTTCGTGCTCCGGCCACCACGCGCTACCGGAACCACATGATCCATTGTCAACTTCGTAGCGCCCACATCCTTATTACAGTAATGACATACCCCACGCTGCAATTGCTGCTTCCACCAGGCAGACTGCTTCAAGGCCTGCGCCCGCCGACGTTCAACGGCCACATGCCGATCATCCTTACGGATATCAATCCAATCCGCCATTGGCTTCCGTCTCCTCCAACGTGCGTTCATGTGGAACTACGGCACCATCCACCAACTCTTCCTGTATATCGTCACGCTCGATCAGATCCCGAACACGGCGTCCCAGCGGAGAACGATCCACATCACGAAACGTCAGCAACAGAAAAACAAGTAGCAGCAACAACCCAAAGAGGTTCACCAAAATATTCACGATTT
>SLQN01000402.1 GCA_007131465.1 Paracoccaceae bacterium | reverse complement strand
TATCGGGCGTCTGCTGGAAGACGCGATCGTCAATCTTGGCCTCGGCGAGGAGGCGCGCGCTGTCGCCGAGAGTTGTGGCTTTGACTTCCAGAACGTGCTTGCCAATGAGCCCGACGCGGCGCTTGGCAATGGCGGACTGGGCCGACTGGCGGCTTGCTTTCTGGATTCGATGTCGACCCTTGGCTGCCCCGGCACAGGCTATGGCATTCGCTATGAACACGGACTGTTTCAACAGCGGTTCAAGGACGGTCAGCAGGTCGAGGAACCCGAAGAATGGCTTCGCCAGAAACACGCCTGGGAGTTTGAGCGCCCCGAGGCGACCTTCAGCATCGGGTTCGGTGGCGAGGTCGTGGAGCGCGATGGTGCCCGGGCCTGGCATCCTGCCGAGCAAGTGCTTGCGAAAGCCTATGACACGCCCATCATCGGCTGGCGGGGGGCCTGGGCCAACACGCTGCGGCTATGGGGGGCCGAAGCCGTCCATGGGTTCGATCTGGCGGCGTTCAACCGCGGTGACTATATGGCGGCGACCACGGGCGAGGCCCTGGCGCGCACGATCAGTCGGGTGCTGTATCCCGACGACACCTCGGATGCAGGCAAGGAATTACGTCTGCGGCAGGAGTTCTTCTTCACGTCTGCCAGCCTGCGCGACATCCTGCGGCAATTCCAGAGTGAGCACGAAGACCTGGCGGCGCTGCCCCGGCATGCGGCCATCCAGCTAAATGACACGCATCCCGCCATTGCAGGGCCGGAACTGATCCGGCTGCTGCATGACGCACATGGGATGAGCTTTGATCTGGCGGAAGAAACCGCGCGGAACTGCCTTGGCTATACCAACCACACGCTTCTGCCCGAGGCGCTGGAAAGCTGGCCCGAATGGTTGATGGGCCAGCTTCTGCCGCGCCATCTGGAAATCATCGGGCAGATCGACGCCAATCACGCGCGCCTCCACCCGACACGCAACGTCGCGATCCTGCGCGATGACCAGGTGAAGATGGGCGAATTGAGCTTCATCATGGCGCACAAGGTCAACGGAGTCTCGGCGCTGCATACCGATCTGGTGAAATCCACAGTCTTTGCCGACCTGCACCGGCTGCATCCCGACCGGATCATCAACCAGACCAACGGCGTCACCCCCCGGCGCTGGATCGTCGCGGCCAATCCGCAGTTGCGCAAGCTGGTCGGCGACACCATCGGTCCAGGCTGGGTCGCCGATCTGGAACGGCTGGCCGAATTGGAACCCCATGTCAGCGATGCCGGATTCATGACCGACTATGCCCGCGCCAAGCTGGCCAACAAGACCGCGCTGGCCGACTGGCTTCGCACAACGCAGGGCGTCACGGTGGACCCGCAGGCGATGTTCGACATCCAGATCAAGCGCATCCACGAATACAAGCGACAGCACATGAACATCCTCGAAGTCATCGCGCTGTGGAATGCAATCCGCGCTGATCCAGGTGGGGCATGGGCCCCGCGGGTCAAGATCTTCGGCGGCAAGGCAGCGCCCGGCTATGTGATGGCCAAGCAGATCATCCATCTGATCAATGATGTCGCCCGCGTAGTGAACGCAGACCCTGTCACGCGCGAGGTGTTGCAGGTGGTCTACCCGCCCAACTACAATGTCACCATGGCCGAGCGGTTGATCCCGGCGGCCGACCTGTCCGAACAGATATCGACCGCAGGCAAGGAAGCCTCGGGGACGGGCAACATGAAATTCGCCATGAACGGCGCGCTGACCATCGGCACGCTGGACGGCGCGAATGTCGAGATCCGCGAGCGGGTCGGCGCGGAAAATTTCTTCCTGTTCGGCATGACAGCCGAGGAGGTGACCGCGCGCCGCCAGATTGAGGGTCATGCAGGCCGCGCCATAGACGCAAGCCCGCGCCTGGCCGAGGCCCTGGAGCAGATTACCTCGGGTGTCTTCTCGGACGGGGACAGGGACCGGTATGCTGGTCTGGTCGACAACCTGCGCCATCATGACTATTTCCTTGTCTGCTCGGACTTTGATGCGTTCTGGGAGACGCAGCGCCGTGTCGATGCGGCCTGGCACGACCGGGACGACTGGATGTGCATGGCGGCACTCAACACTGCGCGGTCAGGCTGGTTCTCGTCGGACCGCACCATTCGCGGCTACATGAACGATGTCTGGGGGATCGAGCCGATGATCCCCAGTGTCGCGAGCGCGCGGAGGGCGGCCAGACTCTGACAGAGTTTGGGCCAGGACGGGCAGCCGACAGTTGTGTTTCATTCAGGTCGCGTTACACTCCGCCCATGACATTAGAAACGAAACCCGTTCCGGACTGGTTGTCTGCGGCCGATGCAGCAGCGGTTCTCGCCGGTCATCTTGACGACCCGTTTGCAGTGCTGGGACCGCAATATCGTGGCGTTGCGGGAAGGCTTGTCGCTTTCGACCCGCATGCCGAGACGCTTTGCGCCCGCGGCGCGAAAGATTGGCCGCTGGCCGCTGTGCCAGGGCATCCCGGACTTTTCGCAGGCACAGTACCGCCCGGCGCGCCCTACCGTCTGCATGCAACCGGGCAGGGGCGCGCCTGGGACTATGACGACCCCTACCGGTTTGGCCCGGTCATCGGCGAG
>SLQN01000208.1 GCA_007131465.1 Paracoccaceae bacterium | reverse complement strand
GTCCAGGCGAAAAGCATGTCCTGGGCCTCCGGTGCAGCCTTTTCGAATATCACGACAGGTACGTCAACGGCATTGCCCTCGGTAGATCGCACGACCCCGGAAACCGTCCCAAAAGGCTTTTCGTTCAGCGCAAGGTTGTGGCGCATCACTTCCGCGGTGCTGCCGATATCATCGAACTGGATCCAGGCCGCCAGATCCACGGTATCCCCGGGAGCCAGAGTCTGCTTCCTGTAAAGATCGCGCCATCCGGTTCCCCAGGCAAAATCCGTGAATCCGGGGTAATGCACGGCCATGGCGAAATGTTCGTCATACCCGAGAACATAGTCCCCAAACCACTCCTCGGCCACCTGGTCGTAGCCTCGTTCCACGGTGCCCCAGGGACCAAACATGAACCCGCTGAGGGTGCACAGCGAATACCCGGCCAGAAGGTCTTCATACGTTTTTTCACCGCGATTCGTCATCCGCGTGGAAACTTCCAGGATATTGCTCCCGGATGTAACCGTATATGTCGTGACCAGTTCAACGTTTGTGTCGTAGTCCCTGGTGATCTGGATGACGACCTGGTCCGGGCTCTGCTCCACGATGCGCGTTTCCTGGGATTCACTGGGCCAGGCGGACCAGCCATGGGGCAGAAAATCTATCAACGCGGTGCGGTTATCAGTCCACTCTCCGTCAATAAAAAGAGCGGAGTCCACGATGGAGCCATGGGGAACGCCCCAGGGAGGGGTGGTTCCAACGGCAAAGGCGATTTTAAAGTGTTCGTTGGAGACAGTGATGTCTTCGTCAGCCAGGGCGATGCCGTTGACGATGTCCGTCGGCCCTCTATGCACCTGCACTCCTGACTCGGCGGCCTGGAGATTCAGGGAAAAAACAACACTCAACAAAAACGACCAGAAAACGATTTTTGCATATTTCACTTAGACCTCTCTTGTTACGGTTTCTGAACCGCGGACGCCGTCATCACGAATCGCCGATCCGTCACGATACCGGTCCGCTCCAAACATTCCTCAGTTGGACGACCCTGCGCGTCCCAACCTCTGCCCCGGTAGTAATCCTCCAGCAGCGTGCGCATGTCCTCTTCCGTGATCCGGTGGCCCTTGTAGGGGCCGCTGGGCAGAGATTCCTCCACGAAACGCCGGGGCAGGCGCTCCTGGGACACGTCCATTCCTTCACGCAGGTTGAACAGCCGGGTGGTATTCCAGATCCGGCGGCCCAATTCGTCGAAAAAGCCCGGCTCCACCTCGCGGCCCGTGGCCGCGTTCAGCAGTTCGGCATAGGTTTCCGGCGTCACGCCCATGGCTCCGAAGTCGCACTTCACCAGACAATCCGTGCCAGCAAGGTAGTCCTGCAAGGCCGCCACCAGTTCGGCCTTGCCCTCCAGGTCCAACGCCCGGACCGGCTTGCCCCGCCACTCCATACCTGTGGCCTCGTAGCCCACGGGAAAGCCGCGCTGATGGCATGCGCCCCTGTCCGCGGTCATGTAGGCCAGCCCCATGCCCGGCGCACCGCGCGGCCCCCAGGCGGGCATTTCCAGGCCCTTGACGTGCTGGGCCAGACTTTCCGCCTCCGG
This sequence comes from Paracoccaceae bacterium, assembly GCA_007131465.1. Lineage (GTDB taxonomy): Bacteria > Pseudomonadota > Alphaproteobacteria > Rhodobacterales > Rhodobacteraceae > Roseinatronobacter. The sequence continues at coordinate 1,024 of SLQN01000208.1, read as the reverse complement.
CCCCAGGACCTCAGCAGCGACCTTGACGCCCTGAGCCAAAAGACGCCCCAGTTCGCCCTGTCGACCGGCGATCATTCGGATCAACCGTTCTGCCGCCGCGACGCTGCCGAACTCCAGGTCGGCCATATCCTCGAAAGTGGATTTTGACAGCACTCCCTTGGCCTTGGCTTCCATGGCAAAACTCACGCAAGCGCCGGTGGAGATGGAGTCCAGGCCCAGCAGGTCGCAGAGCTTGGTCAGGTGGGCCACGGCCCGGGGGTCGCCGATGCCCAGATTGGTGCCAAGCATGGCCGCGGACTCGTACTCCACGATGTCCGTGACCATCTGGGCGTGGGCTCCGGTCCGGACCGCGCCCATCTGGGTGCAGGCAATGGGGCATCCGAAACAGGCCGCCCGGCTCAGCCACAAGGCCCGGGACTGGCCGCCCTCCCCCAGTTTTTTGGCCAGGGACGACGTCCCGTCGCTGAAGTTGTTGGCCGGGATCAACCCGGCCTCGTTGGCGAATTCCACCGAGGCCGCGGTGCCGGACACCATCAAGGCCCGACATTCGGCGCTGTTCAGGATTTCCTGGTTCGCCCGGCCCAGGGCGCGATCAAACCCGGCCTGGTCATGCACCCGGACCAGCCGGTCGCCCTTGAGGGCCACGGCCTTCAGGTTCTTGGACCCCATTACCGCGCCCATGCCGCAGCGGCCATTGGCATGGGCCAGCTCGTTGATGATGCAGGCCAGGCGGGCCATGTTCTCTCCGGCCGGACCGATGGAGGCGATGCGCACCTTTTGGCCTTCTGATGCTTTTCGCAGCTCCTCGCGGATGGCGTCCAGGGCGGGGCCGTTCTCCATCCCCCACAGATGCCCGGCGTCTCGCAGCTCCACCTGGCTTTTGTTGATCCACAAATAGACAGGTTTGGGCGACCTGCCGGTGAAGACCACGGCGTCGAATCCGGCATGCTTCAGTTCCGGTCCGAAATAACCGGCGGCCTCGGACTCGCCGAACCCGCCGGTCAGCGGGTTCATGGCCGCCACG
>SLQN01000565.1 GCA_007131465.1 Paracoccaceae bacterium | reverse complement strand
CGGGGCAGAGCACAGCCCCGGAATGGAAGTGCATAACGGCACGCTTGGCATTGGCCTGTCCACGGCGGCGGGCCTTGCCTGGGGGCGCAAGCGCCGGGGCGAGCGCGGCGAGGTCTGCGTCTTCATGTCGGATGGCGAAGTGCAGGAGGGCCAGACATGGGAAGCCGTGCAGGCTGCCGCACATCATGAGATCGGCAATCTCTGGGCGCTGATGGATGTGAACCGCCAGCAATGTGACGGCGCGATGGATGATGTCATGCGCGTGGGCGATATCGCGACCAAGCTGCGCAATTTCGGCGCCGTCGTGGCCGAGGTCGATGCGCATGATCTGAACGCGCTGCGGCAGGCGAAAGCAACACCGCATGAGGGCCAGCCGCTGATCATCCTCGCCCATTCCTCGCCCACGAAGGGGATGGACTTCCTGATGCGCCGCTTCCCGCGCCTGCATTATGTGCGGTTCAAATCGGCTGAAGAACGCGCCGAGATGAACGTCGCCATTGCGCAAGAGCTGGGGATTGATCCTATCGTGCTGGAGGATCACTGACATGGAGCTGGTCAACCGCCCCTATGCCGCGGCCTTTGAGGCCTATGCCACCCGGCACCCTGACGTGCTGTGCCTGTCTGCTGACCTGACCTCAAGCTGCGAGATCGACGGTTTTCGCGACCGCCACCCCGATCAGTTCCTGTCGCTGGGCATGGCCGAGCAGAACATGCTGTCCTTCGCGGGCGGGCTGGGTCTGGCGGGGTTCCGGCCCTTTATCCACAGTTTCGGCGTGTTCCTCTATCGGCGGCCCTATGATCAGTTGATGGCCTCCATTGCCTATCCGCGCCGCAAGGTGCGTCTGATGGGGTTCCTGCCGGGTATCACCACACCGGGCGGCATGACCCATCAGGCGATCGAGGATATCTCGGTCATGCGGACGATCCCGAATATGACCGTGCTGGAAGCAGGCGATGCGACCGAGGTGGAAAGCATCGTCGCCGAAGCCGATACGGTCGATGGCCCGGTCTATTGCCGGATCCTGCGCGGGGCGGTGCCACGCCTGTTCGACACGCCCTTGCGCATCGGCCAGATGCGGGTGCTGGCCGAGGGGGATGATGTTCTGGTCGTGACAGCGGGCATCACCACCGAAGAGGCCATGCGCGCGCGCGCCGCACTGTCGGAAGCGGGTGTCACTGTGCGCCATCTTCATCTGACCACGCACAAGCCCTTTGACGCGGCGCAGATCGTGGATCATGCGGCCTCTGTGCGCCATGGCGTGGTGACGCTGGAAAACCATCTTGTCACAGGCGGTATCGGCTCGATGGTGGCCGAGGCGCTGGCCGAAGCGGGTCTTGCCCGCACGCTGGTGCGGCTTGGGCTTCAGGACACTTACGCGCATGGCGGCTCCAGGCCCTATCTGATGCGCTATTACGGGCTGGATGCGCTCAGCCTTGTGCGCGCGGTGGAGCGGGTGACGGGGCAGGACACAGGCATCACCGAGGACGCGCTTGGCGCGGTGCGGGTCGATGCTGTGCATTCCGCCGTCAAGGCGGAGGCGCTGTGAGCCGGTTTCGCGTCACCTATCGCATCTTTGCGGCATCGCTCGCCGAGGCGCGCGCGCGCGCCGAAGGGATCGCACTGGAGCAGACTGTGGAAATCCCGCGCGATGTCGTCCCGCCGGGCTATATCGAGGATACCATCCTTGGGCAGATCGAGGAGATCGGCCGCGAGGATGAGGGACAGTTTCGCGCCACGATCAGCTACAGCCCTGACAGCGCCGGGCCGGAATTCTCGCAATTCCTGAACGTGGTCTTCGGCAACTCGTCAATCCAGCGCGGGTTGCGGGTGATCGGGATCGATCCGGGGGAAGCGATCCTTGCACGCCACAAGGGCGCGCGTTTCGGGATCGAAGGAGTGCGGCGTCTGGCCGGGCGCGCGCAAGGCGGGCTGATCGCACCCGTCATCAAGCCGCAGGGGCTGGGGGCGGATGCGCTGGCAGAAATTGCCTATCGCTGCGCGCGTTCCGGTGCGGATATCGTCAAGGAAGATCACGGCATCACGGATCAGCCCATGGCCCCGTTTCGCGAACGGGTCGAAAAGATCGCGGCCAGCGTGGCGCGCGCAGCCAAGGAAACCGGACGCCGCGCGCTCTATTTCCCGTCAGTCGCGGGGCATCCGTACGAGATCCGCGACAACCTGCGCTTTGCCCGCGATGCCGGGGCGGACGGGTTCCTGATCATGCCGGGGCTTCTGGGTTTCGGGCTGATGCATGCGATTGCCAGTGATCCAGACCTCAACCTGCCTGTCATGAGCCATCCCAGCTTCCTTGGCCCCTATGTTCTGTCGCCCGATACCGGGATCAAACACGGGGTGATGTTCGGCACGTTGCAGCGCCTTGCCGGGGCCGATATCTCGGTCTTCCCCAATGTCGGCGGGCGGTTTGGCTTCACAGTCGCGCAGTGTCAGTCGATTGCATCGGCCTGCCGCGATGCGCAGGGGCCGGGCCTGCCCATCATGCCCTCGCCCGGTGGTGGCATGAGCGTGGAACGCGCGGGCGAGATGGCGCGCATGTATGGGCCGGATGTGGTTTACCTTCTCGGCGGGTCGCTTTT
>SLQN01000508.1 GCA_007131465.1 Paracoccaceae bacterium | reverse complement strand
TGCGGCGCAGCCGCTCGATCTGGTCAGACCTCAGAAGTGAATCGCGCGACCGTAAGCGTCGAGCACCGATTCATGCATCATCTCGCTCAGCGTGGGATGCGGGAAGACCGTATTCATCAGATCCTCTTCCGTCGTTTCCAGCGTGCGGCCCACGACATAGCCCTGGATCAGTTCGGTCACTTCCGCGCCCACCATATGCGCGCCCAGCAACTCGCCCGTCTTCGCGTCGAAAACGGTCTTGATCATTCCCTCGGGCTCGCCCAGAGCGATCGCCTTGCCATTGCCGATGAAGGGGAAACGGCCCACTTTCACGCTGTAGCCTGCGTCTTTCGCCTTGGCTTCAGTCAGACCGACGCTGGCCACCTGCGGGTGACAATAGGTGCATCCGGCAATGCTCGACGGGTCCACCGCATGCGGGTGTCCGCCCGCGATCAGTTCGGCCACCATCACGCCCTCATGGCTGGCCTTGTGCGCCAGCCACGGGCCATTGGTCGCGTCGCCGATGACATAGATCCCCTCGACCCCGGTGCGGCAGTATTCATCCGTCACCACGAAGGAACGGTCGATTTTTGCGCCCAGTTCCTCAAGCCCCAGCCCTTCGGTATTCGCCACGATGCCCACAGCGGAAATCACCGTGTCGAACTCCATCGTCTCGGTCTTGCCGTCGCGCTCGATATGGGCCGTGACCTTCGGGGCGGCGCGGTCCAGCTTCTTCACCATCGCCTTGGCCATGATCTTCATGCCCTGTTTCTCGAACTGCTTGCGGGCAAAGGCGCTGATCTCGGCGTCTTCCACCGGCAGGATGCGGTCCATCACCTCGACGACGGTGACATCCGCACCCAGCGTGTTGAAGAAGCTGGCGAATTCGATCCCGATCGCGCCCGATCCGATCACCAGCAGCTTCTTCGGCATCCGCTTGGGCTGCAACGCGTGCTTGTAGGTCCAGACCAGATCGCCATCCGCTTCCAGCCCGGGCAACTCGCGCGCGCGCGCCCCCGTGGCCAGGATGATGTTCGGCGCGGTCAGATCCTCGCTGCCCTTGTCGGTCTTGACCGTGATCTTGCCCTTGCCGGCCAGCGTGGCCGTGCCCATCACAACCGTGATCTTGTTCTTCTTCATCAGATGCCCGATGCCGCCCGAAAGCTGGCCCGCCACCTTGCGCGACCGCTTCACCACGGCGTCCAGATCATAGCTGATATTTTCGGCACTCAGCCCGAATTCCTTGGCGCGGTGCATCAGGTGGAACACCTCGGCCGACCGCAGCAACGCCTTGGTCGGGATGCAGCCCCAATTCAGACAGATGCCGCCCAGATGCTCGCGCTCGACAATCGCGACCGATTTGCCAAGCTGGGCGGCACGGATGGCGGCCACATAGCCCCCCGGCCCGGCCCCGATGACGACAACATCAAATGATCTGGCAGTCATGCGAATTCCTCCCGTCGCACCCCGTAACTGGTTTAGGGTTAAACCAAATTCAGGGGTGTCGCAACGGAAAGCATCCCCTCCCGCCCTGCATCGCCTGCAGGGCGGCGCACAGATTTCAGGCGGCCTCGGTCAGGGCAGCCACAGCAGACCCATAGCCGCCACGCTCCAAGAACGCCTCTTCGCGCGCCGTGCTGTCACGGCCAAGGGCGGCGTTACGATAGGGAAAGCGTCCGAATTCGCGGATCACGGCCCGGTGCGCCCGCGCATGCAGCAGGTTCAGCGCGCCGGTTTCAGGCATGCGCAGCAGGAACATCCGCACGGCGCGGTCCTGGTCCATCTGGCTTTCCGAATGCATCAGCGGAAGATAGAAGAACTGTCGCTGGGGTTCGGGGGTCTGGCAGTCATATCCCAGATGACAGGCACGCGCCGCGACACGGCGCGCGAGGGCATCGGTTTCAAAGGCGCGGCCATCCTCGCGGAACATGTTGCGCGGGAACTGATCGGTCACGATGATATAGGCCAGCGCACCGCGGGCACAGGCCGCCCAGCGTTCCAATCGCCCGTCGCGGGCCTTTTCCCACAGCGGGCCGAAACGGTCGCGGATGCGCGCGTCCAGATCCGGGTCGGAGACATACCAGCCCTTTGGCCCGATCTCATCCACCCAGAATTCGATAACCTCATCCACCGTCGACATAATCCCCACCTGTGACTTGCGCTTTTGTCAACCGTGCCAGTGATTCGCCTTGCAGACAAGAACTTCGCTGCAAGACGCGCTCGCTCAGGGCAAGAACCTGCCGATTTGCCACTATTCCTGCGCGGCATCTGCCTGCTGTTCGGTCAATTCGCTGTACACCGCCTCGACAGTCGCGGCAGAGACCACGGGCGACACGGCTGCGAACGGGCCGGTCTGCGCCACCGGGATCGCGGGGCGCTGCGTCATGCGCCACATGGCATAGATCGCCAGCATCGCCATAAGCACGATGATGAACAGGAAAAACCCCGAAGGCCCGATCACCCCCATCAGCCAGCCAATCGCCAGCGGCCCGACAATCGCGCCGACCCCGTTGACGAACAACAGCCCCCCCGAGGCCGCCGCCATCTGGTCACCATCCAGATAGTCGTTGGTATAGGCCACCAGCAGCGAATAGAGCGGGTTCGAGATGCCCCCGATG
>SLQN01000342.1 GCA_007131465.1 Paracoccaceae bacterium | reverse complement strand
CGGCGCAACTTCTCGATATCAGGTATGGCATCATAGCCGGGGATCGCCTCCAGCTTGTCCAGCGTGCCGCCCGTATGCCCCAGCCCGCGCCATTGGCCACGTCGACCAGCGCGCGCGCCAACCCTTCGGCCTGCGCGGCATCGGCCATAAAGGCTCCGTTGCCGCATTTCACATCCAGCACCAGCGCGTTCAGCCCCGCCGCAAGCTTCTTGGACAGGATCGAGGCGGTGATCAGGTCGCGCGATTCCACTGTCGCCGTCACATCGCGGACGGAATAGAAGCGCCGGTCAGCCGGGGCCAGTTCGCCCGTCTGGCCAACAATCGCGCAGCCCACCTGCCCCACCACCCGGCGCAACTTCTCGATATCAGGTATGGCATCATAGCCGGGGATCGCCTCCAGCTTGTCCAGCGTGCCGCCCGTATGCCCCAGCCCGCGCCCCGAGATCATGGGCACGACCGCCCCGCAGGCCGCCAGCGCGGGCGCGAGCACCAGCGACACAGTATCGCCAATGCCGCCTGTGGAATGCTTGTCCAGAACCGGCCCCGTGTCCCAGTGCAGCACCTGCCCGGAATCGCGCATCGCCTCGGTCAGGGCCACACGCTCGGTCAGGTCCATGCCCCGCAGCACCACCGCCATCGCAAAGGCCCCAAGCTGGGCATCGCCCAGATCACCCGAGGTGATGCCCGCCACCAGCGCCGCAATCTCGGGCGGGCGCAGGGCTTCGCCGTCACGCTTGCGGCGGATGATTTCCTGAAAAAGCATGCCCTGTCCCTGTGGCTGCTGCATCCGATCAGCCTTGCCTTTCCGCGCGCCAAAAGCAAGGTTTGAAACCACAGAGGGAGGCCCCATGACAGACCCGCGCATCGCCGACAGTTTCGCCCGTCAGAGGATGATGACCAGCCTGCAAGCAAGCCTTGTGATGGCCGAGGCCGGGCGCTGCGTGATCCGCGCGCCGATCCTGCCTGCCTTTGGCCAGCAACACGGCGCGGCCCATGCCGGGGTCGCCTTCGCGCTGGGGGATTCGGCGGCAGGCTATGCCGCGCTGACCTTGCTGCCCGAGGGCGAGGAGGTGATGACCGCCGAGATGAAGATCAACCTTCTGTCGCCTGCGATGGGTGACGCGCTGGAAGCCGTGGGCGAGGTGCTGCGCGCAGGGCGCAGGCTGACCGTGGTGCGCGCCGAGGTGGTGGCCCTGCAAGCCGGGGCGCGCAAGACTGTCGCACTGTTGCAAGGCACGATGATCGGGGTGGCGTGAGGGCACTGGACAAGTCCCACGCCGGGAAATATTGCACATGTTCAGCACCCGCACGAGAGACAGCATGCCCACACGCCCCACAATCGGAAACTGGATCGGCCTGATCGCGCTTGGCCTGATCTGGGGCGCGTCCTTTCCCGGGGTCGCCATTGCACTTGACGGGTTCTCGCCCGTCTGGGTGGCGGCGGGGCGCATCCTGATCGGCGCGCTGACACTGACGGCCATCGCCTTGGCAATCGGGGTGCGCGTGCCCTTCTCCCCGGCTATCTTTGGCTTTGCCGCTGCGATGGGGGTGCTGTCCAATGCGCTGCCCTTTTTCCTGCTAAGCTGGTCGCAACAGCATGTCACCTCCAGCTTTGCCGGGATCACAATGGCCGCAATCCCGCTTTTCGTGATCGGGTTCGCACATTTCCTTGTCGTGGGCGAAAGGCTGACCCGGCCAAAGGCCATCGGCTTCGTGATCGGGTTGTTCGGCGTGGCCGTGCTGATCGGGCCGGGTGTGCTGGCCGCATCCGGGTCGGAATTCGAGGCCCTCGCGCGCTTCGGCTGTCTGGCCGCCTCGCTGGCCTATGCGATGGGCGCAATCGTGACACGGCGCTGCCCCGAAGTGCATCCGGTAGGCTTTGGCGTGCTGGCCCTGTGGGTGGCAAGCGCGATCATGCTGCCCACAGCGCTGATCACCGAGGGCCTGCCGCCGCTGCCCGAAGCGCGGCCCTTTCTGGCGCTCTTGTATCTGGGGCTGTTGCCCACGGGCTATGCGACATACCTGCTGGTGGGCATCATCCGCAGCGCCGGGCCAAGTTTCCTGTCTCAGGTGAACTATCATGTGCCGGTCTGGTCGGTGCTCTTGGGCGTCCTGGTGCTGAACGAGGACCTGCCGGGACGTTTCGTGCTGGCGCTGGCGATCATCATTGGCGGGCTGGTGCTGGCGCGGCGGAGCCCCCTTCGCAAGCGTGCGGCGGCCTGATAATCTGCGCGCATGTGTGGACGTTTTGCGATAACCCTGCCCGATGACGCCATGGCGCGCGCCTTTGCAGCGCAGCCCGCGAATGACCTGCCACCGGGGCCGCGCTACAATGTCTGCCCGACACAAAGCGTGGCCACAGTGATCAGCCGCGCGGGCACGCGCCATCTGGGGCCGATGCGCTGGGGCTTGCTGCCGCGCTGGTACAAGCACGAAACCGACGGGCCGCTTCTGATCAATGCCCGCGCCGAGACCGTGGCCAGCAAACCCGCCTTTGCAGAAGCCGCGCGCACCCGGCGCTGCCTGATCCCGGCCTCGGGGTTTTATGAATGGACGAAGGATGCGCAGGATAACCGGTTGCCGTGGTATATCTACCCGG
>SLQN01000057.1 GCA_007131465.1 Paracoccaceae bacterium | reverse complement strand
TCAGGGTTCCCAGCGCACGCAACCCGCTCTCGATCACCGGAAGGCACAGCGAGGCGGTCATCGGGTTGGCGCGCGTGCTCAGATACGGCTCTACCACCTGTGTGATGGCATCGAGGCCCGAAGCGAGCGTCACAGCGCGCGGGCAGTCATCGGTCAGCGAGGGGTCGATAATAGCGAGGCGCGGCAACATGCGCGCATCCCGCAGGGACACCTTGCGCCGGGCATCGGTCACCGAGATCACGGCGTTGCGCGTCACCTCTGCACCGGTCCCCGCAGTTGTCGGTATGGCGGCGAAGGGAAGAGGGGCAGCTTCCAGCGGAAGCCCTTGCCCGACCACTTCCAGATGGTCCAGAAGCGGTCTTGTGGCCGGCACCAGCGCCGCGATCGCCTTTCCTGCATCAATCACGGCGCCACCGCCGATGGCGATGACCGCTTGCGCACCGCTTTCGCGGGCGGCCTTCACGCCGTCACTGATCAGCTTGATGTCAGGCTCGCCCGGGACAGCGAAGGTCGAAACGTAACACCCCCCGGCCTTCAATGCGTCGTACATCCATGCTGTCCGGACTGGCGACGCCCCCTGTATCAGCAGGACCCGCTGTCCCAGCCGCGCGAGATCCGGCACCGCCTGCCGCGCCTCGCCCCGGCCGAAACGGATTTCGGTCGCACTTGAAAAACGGAAGGCGGGCAGTCTCATCCTTCAGACCTCCAGCGCCAGGACCATCAGTACCGCGTCCGCAGCTTCTTCGCCCTTCCTGAGAAAATGGTCTCGGAAAAAGCCGACATGCGCGGCCGTCGGCTGAAAGTGATGCGGCGTGAGCGAGACCGAGAAGGTCGGCACAGCTGTTTCCAACTGCGCCCGCATCAAGCCGTCGACCACGGCCTGTGCGACAAAATCATGGCGATAGATGCCGCCATCGACGACCAGCGCCGCACAAACGATGGCGTCGTATTTACCGCTTTTGCCCAGCTTCTGCGCCAGCAGCGGCATCTCGAAGGCGCCGGGCACGTCGAAGTTGGCGATGGCAGCTGTGGTGCTGCGCTCGGCAAGGCGCCGTTCGAATCCGACCAGCGCCTGATCGACGATCTCGGCATGCCAGCGGGCCTTGATGAAGGCGATGGTGAGTGCTTCAGTCATGGAACCATCCTTTGCGTCTCAAGAGTGGTCCCAAGGCGATTCCAGCCGCACAGGCCCAAGGGCCCGACGGCTGGTTCTCTTCCATCCGGACTTTGACCGTCGGCCCCGGAATTCCACCGGTGTCTGCTTGACCCTTCCGGCAGATGCCGAAAGGCGCTCGCGGGCTGTCACCGCCGGTGGGGAATTTCGCCCCGCCCTGAGAACGCATACCAAATGACGGGGAGAGCCCTGAAACGCAAGGGGGGATCATGACACCGGATCAGACATTCAGGTCATTTGCACCGCTGTCGATATGTGGGGCCCAGAACGCCACGCTTTCTGCGATCTGCGGGATGACCTGACGGTCGTTGGGTTCACGCTCCTTGAAGGAAAGTTCCAGACAAATCTCGTTGTCCACCGCGCCCCCTTCCGCAAAAGCGCTGAGCAGGGGTTCGGGGTGGATCGCACCCTTCGCGTTGAACTCTGTGGTGAACGGACGATGCCCGGACTTATCCATCATGGATTGCTTGATGTGGATGATCGGGCTGACCTTCGGCACAGCGCGGGCCCAGGCATACGGGTCGGTGTCATCAGCGTTCGGGGAGGTCACGTCACCGTGGTCGATATCGGCCATCATCCACATCGGAACCGCCATCCGCGCCGCCGTCAAACGGTCCTGAAGCTTCATGCAGTCCGCGATGGTTTCGCCAAACTCGCGCCCGACACTCATCGGTTCCCAGAACACATGGCTCAGGCCAGCCGCTTTTGCATGTTCGGCCACTTCTGCCCAGCAGTCGATGGCGATTTGCAGCAGCGACTCGCGTCGCTGCGGATCATCGTAATCCCTGAACGTGAAAATCGCGAATTGCGTGCCGATCGAGGCTCCTCCCAGGTCGCCGATGATATCGGCAAAGGTCTTGAACCAGTCGACATAATAACGCCGCACGTCCCGGTCGGGATGGCCGAAATGATTGAGCCGCCCATACGGGCCGGTCATGCCCGAGGTGATTCTGGCACCGGTCCTGCGCAGGGCCGCGTGCATGTCCCGCGTCAGCCGGCGGACCACCGGCGCAGGCCAGGAAGGGTTGATGAATTCATGGGTCAACTGGATATCGCGGATGCGGATATCACGGGCAATCGTGTCGATCAGGTCATCTGGCTCGGCGAAACGATTGACAAGCGGATTGGTGTTGAGTGACAGCGTCAGACCCATCTAGGCGGCCTCCCGCTGGTTTTCGAACCATCTGATGAAAGTGGCCTGTTCGCCATCCGTCAGGTGCAGGCGATGCTTGGTGCGGCGCCATAGAATATCCTCGGCAGTCTGCGCCCATTCATGCGCCATGAGATAGCTTACTTCGGCCTCGTAGAGCGTGCCGCCGAAATGCCGCCCCAAACCTTCCAGAGAGTTTGCCCCGGCGACAATCCGGTCGATCCGGGTGCCGTAAAGCCGCCCATAATGCCGCCTCAAGTCGCGGGGCATCCACGG
>SLQN01000474.1 GCA_007131465.1 Paracoccaceae bacterium | reverse complement strand
GAAGCGCGGTGGGCGGAATTGGTGCGGTCCTTCGCGGTGGACCAGGGCCCCTCTGCACCCGACGCGACTGCAGGTGCGGCGACGTCAGCTCGCCCATCCGCCCGGCGGCGAACCGTGCGGTCGAGCTACATGGGATGATCAAATCCCTGTGCCGATGATGCCAACTGACGGCGCAGGCGACGATCCCGCTTGAGATACCATTCGCGGCGCATGGCCTCGATCCGGCTTGGCAGTCGTTCAGCATAGAGAAGGAACCATGCGTTGCCGCGCGTCGATTTTGCGCCGGTGCCCGAAGTATGCTCGGCCAGGCGGCGGTCAAGATCGACGGTCCATCCGACATAGGTGCTATAGCCACAGGAGGTCTGGCTGCCGAGGACATAGGCGAACCCGGTCACGACGGCTTTTTGCGACCCGTGCCGCGATGACTCATCAAGGGGCCGCGTCGCCGTGCTGCGAAGTCGTTGATGATCATGTGCAGGCGGCGCTCGTCAATATCATCGCGGTCGAATGGCCCGTCGTACCATTCCAACATCCGCGCGTGCTGTTCGTGCTCTGGATCTGTGACCGCTTCAAGAAATTCCTCGAAACCGCTGATGCTGCCGACATCTTCGGGGGGCGCGCGGCGCGCACCGGCAATGAAACGTGGGTATTCGACATCGGCATCCACCTGCCGGACGTCGAGGACAGTGATCCGGTGACGCCAGTTGTCGCCGAAGTCGTAAACATAGAGGAATTCCCGAATGCCACTTTCCAGCACAGTTGCAAGACGGAGCCCGCTCGCCTTGTAGAGCTTGCGCTCATAGAGAACGTCGTCAGAAGACGGCACGCCGTAAAGCCTATCCCCGCTCTCGAATTCGTAAAGGTGGTAATCCCACCAGCGCATCACGACCTGAACGATGTCATGCATCATGGCCAAGGTGGTCGAGAGTGGCACGTCCAGTTCCCGCCAGACCAGCGGGTCGGTATCTTCGATTTCGATCCTGATGCGCGCGATGGGTTCGATCATGGGCTTCGGCAATATTCCTGCTGCAATCGCCGCACATTAACGGAAAACCCCACATGCCGACAATCTCTGAGCTACGCGCCCGCCGCGATGCTCTCTCGGCCCAACGATCCTCGGGCGTGGCGCGGGTCAGCTATGACGGGAAAACCGTGGATTATCGCTCTGTGGCGGAAATCGACCGTGCGCTAGAGGCGCTGGACCGCGAGATCGCCGCTGCCGAGGGGCGGCGGATCGTGCGGTAGGTGCGAATCACGACGGCGAAGGGGCTCTAACCAACCTGACCTGGAGCGGGAGCAGTAACCGGCCGGGCGACCATGTGCTTCAGGTCGGCACTAGGCCCCGATGGGGTCTCCGGAGCCTTCGGTAGTCCATTCCAGGATCTTCACGATTGCGCGGTTCGGACTCGGTTGGCACGTTCTACGAGGTTGGAAATATGCTGGGCTGCCCGGATCGTGAGAGGATGCTGGGTAAAGCCTTCTCGGGGAGAGATGACTTCGGCCATTTCGAGTGCGGTTGTGCGCTGCCCGTCCGTTCCTTCCGCCAGAACAGCGATCAACAGGTTCTCGAGCGCAATCACCCGGACGCGGAGGAGTACAAGCTCCGCGTTCGTCATGTCGGGAACGTCCTTGTGCGCCTCATCGGCTACGTCCGCGCTGGCGCCGCCTTCGTCGTCCCACCTCGACAAGGCGCGGTGGCGAAGCTCGTGCGGGGGCGGGTCGGTATCGGTCATTGTGCGATCCTTCAGGGCGGGGTGGTTGTGGAGATGAAGGCGCTCATCGATAGCCAACGCCCTTCACGTAATCGACCAATTGTGCCTCCTCGTGCTCGGCATCGCTCAGCAAGACACGGCGAACGGCACGCGCGGTCAGCAAACCCAAGGGGGGATTGTCCCCGTCGACGAAAAGGATATTCTTCAGGTATCGCGTCTTCATTCGCTCGGAGACATCCTGCAAGCGGTCAGACCCCTGACAGAGCGCGACGTCACGTATCATGATCGAGCCAACCTTTATGTGGCACGCCGTGCCCGGGGCAGGTATTGATCTGCCTGACCACGTCAGTCTTTGTGACGACGCCCAGAAGAATGCCACCGCCATTACACACGACGACCAGGTCGTTCCCGGAGGTGAGCAGCCCGGCGGCTTCGATCAGCGTCGCGTCGTCGGCGATGGTCACGAGCTTTGCGCGTGCCGCCTCGGGCATGTCGTGGACGAACATGGGATATGGCCTCCATACTATCAACGGCGAACTGTGGGGCATCGTTCCATGCGCGTTCGAAAATGCAGTTTGAAATACTGCAGTCACGCGCACTCGATCGGGGTCGGGCGTTGGGCGCCTGCTCCGTTAATTCAGATGTGGCCCGAAAGGCGGCAGTCAGATCAATCGATATTGCCGCCGCGATTCACCTCGACGTACGAAGGGATGGTCTGATCCATGGGGCCGTTCGACAGATTTCGCCGTACCGCGCGCGGGAGCGGCCCCGCAGCCGTTCGCGCCCGTCTGGAAGGCGCAATGTCCCGCCGCCGCTTGCGCGGCTGGAACCCGCCGCTGGAGAATATCAACGCGCTGGTGGCCTCCGGTGGTCCGCGACTGCTGGCCCG
>SLQN01000177.1 GCA_007131465.1 Paracoccaceae bacterium | reverse complement strand
GCGCTGCAGGAAGGGCAGGATCTCTGCAGCCACAAGGTCGGGCCGCTCTTCATGCAGCAAATGCCCGAAGCCTGCAATCTCGACATAGCGCGCGCGTTGCATCCGGGCTGCCGCTTCGCGCGACACGCGCGGCGGCACGGCCTTGTCACGATCCGAGGCGACCAGCAGACAGGGCAGCGCGATCTGCGGGAACCGCTCGATCAGCGGTTGCAGATCCCATTGCGCCATCATGCCCAATGTTCCCTCGATATGGTGCGGTTCGCTGACCAGACGCTGATACAGCGTCACGGCCTCCGCATCCAGAAACGAGCCCGTGCCCTTCAGAAGCCCCTCGACCTGCCTGCGCTTCGAGGTCAGCCGCGTGACAATGGCCGCGACAAAGGGGCTGGCCGACATCGCGCGCGCGAGTTTCGGAAACAGCCAGCCCGCGAACCCGTCGAACGGGCCAAGGGCGGCATTGATCCCGATGACGGCGCGCGGCGGGTTGGGGGCCATCTCGGTCATGCGCAGCGCAATCGCCGCCCCGGCGGAATGGCCGATAATCGCCAGCGGATGCCAGCCCTGATCGGCGCAAAGTGCAGTCAGATCATCGGCCATGGCATCCAGCCCCAGCCGCATCAGGCCGCCCGCCCGCGTGAACCCCTGCCCTGGCAGGTCGGGCATGATCAGCCGATAGTCCGGCAGACAGGCGGCCAGCCGGTGGAAACTATGCGCCGACGCGCCTGCGCCATGCAACAGCAGCAGGTCCGGCCCGTCCCCCGTGATCTGGACATGCCATTCATGCGGACGACACCGGATCATGCGCGAGCAGGCGCGCAGCGGCCAGTCCTGCGGAACGGGATCCATCCCTGCCCCCCCAGCGCCGCCGACACCGTGGCCGACAGGCTGCGCGCATCCGCGCGCGGCAGTGCGATCAGCGTTGCGCGCATCTGTGCGCTGAGTTCGGCAAGCTGCGGCTTGGGCCGCAGGCTGGTATCCACCACCAGCGCCGGGATGCCCCGCGCGGCAATCGCGCGGGCGATCTGGGCAGAGTCCTCTGCCGCCCGCACACGATTGGCGCTGCCATCCAGCGCGATATTGCCGCGACCATCGGTCAGAAACGCCAGCGTGGGCGACATGCCGTGCCCGCGCGCCTGCTCGGCGGTCGCCAGCGCCAGTTGCAGAGCACTCGGCAGCGGCGTGGCACCCCCCCCCGGCAGCCCCGCAAGCCTGCGCTTGGTCTGCACAAGGCTGCGCGAGGGTGGCAGGCACAGTTCCGCCCCCTGCCCCCGAAATGCGATCAGCGCGACATGATCACGCGCCGAATAGGCCTCGGCCAGCATCAGTTCCACCGCACCCTTGGCCTCGGCCAGCCGCGCCAGCGCCGCCGAGCCAGACGCATCCACCACGAAGATCAGCACACGGTCGGTCTGGTCCTGATAGCGCTTGATGCGAATATCCGACGGCATCAGCAACAGCCGGTCGCCCCCCCGTCCCGGCATCATCGCGCGGCGCATCTTCTGCCAGGGCGCGGCCTGGCGCAGCGTGGCGATCACATCGACCCGTGCGCCCGAACCGGGCTTGCCGGGGCGCGACGGCAGGGGCCGTCCGCGCCGCATCGACTTGCGCTGCTGCCCGGCGCCGGAATTACCCCCCCCAGCCCGCGCCAGCCTTGCTGCCTGCAACTGCGCCAGAAGCCCCGGCGGCAGCGCGGCACGGACGGCCTCGATCAGCATGTCTTCAGGGATCTCGGCGTCGCGCTCATCCTGGTCACGCCCTTCGGTATCTGGCTGGTCCTGCGGCGGCTCGGGCGGGGTATCCTCCTGCTCGGGCGCGTCTTCGGGGAAATGCACGGCCTTGTGCGCGAAGCAAAGCGCAACGGCGACCTGCAAATCTTCCTCGGCAATCTCGGGCGCACCGCGCCAGGCCGCATGGGCCCGCGCGCAGGCCAGCGCCAGAAGCGGCGCGCGCAGACTGGCAATGCCAAGCTCCGCGGCAACGCGGGCAAGCCGCGCTTGCGCCGTGCCCTGCGCCACTTGGCGCAACCGCGTCTGTGCCGCGGCCACCAGCGGCAGACTGATGGACAGATCGGCGGTTTCGCCCCAGGCAAATGTATCGAGGTCCAGAAACAGCCCCAGACGGTCGGCCAGCGCGCGCGGCAGCCCTTCGCCGTCTTCCGCCGCTTCATCAAGGGCCACCAGCGCCAGACCCGTATCACGGTCCAGCGCCTGCCCAAGCCGCACCGCCAGCCCCGGCGGGCAGCGCTCTGCCATCGTCAGCTCCAGCAGGCCGGGCTGCTCCAAGAGCCCCGCATGGCGCTGCATCTCGCCCGTGGCCAGTGTCGCGGACAGGTCCATGCCACCCATCAATGCCTCGTCCGACACGAAGGGATGCAGCTTGCGCGGCCCCAGCGCGGACAGCCCCGCCAGCACCCGGTCGCGCACAGGCCCGGCCCGCGCGCGCAGCCACAATCCGCGCAGGCCCGCCGGGTCCACCGCCAGCAAATTCAGTGCCAGCACGACCATCGCCCAGGGGTCGGCCTCGGGCGGGGGGCGGCCGGACTGGCCGCTGGTATCGTCATAAGGGGTCAGGGCAGCACCTCGGCCAGTTGCCGGGCAACGCGCGCGGTCGATCCCGCATCATCCAGCG
>SLQN01000202.1 GCA_007131465.1 Paracoccaceae bacterium | reverse complement strand
GAGGGCCTGAAGCCAGCAGCAGCCTGAGGGCGTCCAGGTCGGAGCGGTCTGCGTTGCTCCGTGCGGCGCGCCAGCGACCGTATGCTGCAAGGGTCTTTGACGCAGGCCCGCAGGGGGGCTGTGACCTGCCCCCCCGGAAGTTTCCTCAATCTGATGTAGAGTCTGCCAAACCTTTGAAGGAGCAGACGACATGAGGAAAAGCCGTTTCACCGAAGCGCAGATCATCGGAATGATCAAAGAGCAAGAAGCCGGCATGGCCACGGCGGAGCTCTGCCGCAAGCACGGTTTCAGCCCGGCCTCGTTTTGCAAGCTGAAGGCCAAGTATGGCGGGATGGAGTTGTCTGACGATCGCCATTGGAACGCCATTGGTCGGAGTGACAATGGCGATACGGCTGAAGCAGCTCGAGGACGAAAACGCGAAGTTGAAGCATTTGCTGGCGGATACCTGAGGGCACCGCGCGCGGCTCGCTTGCCCAAGCCCGACACGACGACTATCAACCCCAAGGGCTCTCGTTATGAATGAGGGACAACCGGGGGGCAGGTCATTCCCGTCGAAGAAACGCGCCCGTGAAACTATTTGACCGATGGGCGCGCCATTATGCCGATTGGGCTGAACAAACAAAGGGTTGCAACGATCAGGTTTTTGACTCTGGTCGCTCAAGCCGTTCGAGGCCGGACACCGCGCCGCCGGTCACCTCGACTCCCTGACACGTGAGCCAGGCGTGGGCAGCAAAATTATTATCTATGCGCCCTGCGCCGACATGAATTTCGAAGGGCACACGATGGCGCAGGATCTGTTCTGCCGCGAGAACCCGCACCAGACAATCGGCGCGAAAGGGAAGCCTGCGGGCGAGACCATTTATGGCCCAGGCGAGATCACGCAGCCAGGCTTCGGACACCTGCCTTGCCGCTCTGGTGCGGCCAGTGCCGCAGTGCTCCTTCGTAAGCAGATCTGCCAGCACTGTCTGATCGTCAAGTTCGACCCGCACCCGAGCGATGACCAGCGCTCCTGCCGCCCGAAAGAGACACTCCACACGCTGGAATGTCGGCCAAGAGGCGGGTCTCATCATTCGCCGGGGTCGTGTATGTCAATCAGCTTATGCTCCAGCATGTCGCTCAGGAAAGTTAGCAGATCCGCGTTGATCCGAGCGCGGTCTTCGCCCGAACGCATGTGCAGCGTGTCCGTCAATGTCTGAAGATCCGCGCCGTTCTGGAGCATGTCCCAGATCTCGGCACCGGTTTCATCCAGGCCGTAATAGGTTCCATTGCGGAGATTGAGCAGGACAATGTCGCCCAACACATCGCGAACAACACAGTCGGTCGAGGCGCGCAGGGGTGTGTCTGGTGGCAGAGGCTGCATCGGATTCACACTCCCTTCCCGTTGGCCAAGTCTTCCAATGTTTCGTCGATTGCGGCTGCGACGCTCGGGATAATCCCGTAATCCCGCGGATAGCTCAGGCGAAAGACAGGAACATGGCTGGCGAGGTCTGCTGCAAGCCCGAACCGCCTTGACGCCTCCTTAATGTCATCCGGATCATTGGCAAAGCTGTTTGCAATAATGGCTGCAACGGCATCGGATGGCCGAAGGCTTTCGACCGAGACTGTTTTCTCTTGCTCTGCCAGAACGAAGATCGCGTCGAGCGGTTTGGGGTCGTGGACCTCGCGCAAGTGGAAGACGTGTTTGCCAAAGCTGTCGATCCCAATATCTTCTTCGTCAGTGCCACACACTGCGCGGGCTGAATCTGGCTTCAACCTCAGGCGGGGAAAAAGGGCTTGGGCGACAGGGGGATTTCTGTCAAAAAACACAATGATGGTGTCGTCACCACACACATTCCAGTAGAAACGCCGCAATGCGGTCGAGAGGGTAGACTTTCCAACGCCGGATGGACCTGTCAGAGCAATATTTGCATCTAATCGACATATCAAGGCGGCGTGAAAAATCAACAGATTCCCAATAAGCGCCAAACGCCGGGGAATATATTGTTGTTCTTGTATGTCAACATTCGGAATTACCAAGTTAGCCAGCAGCCAAAATCTCCTTGCAAATCCGACGCGTCACAAGTCTTGCATACTACATTTTACATTCGAAGCTGAAACCAAGGCTCACCTCTGGCTATCTTTAATCATGGCTTTCTACTCCCTGCCGTGCTGGTTACATTGGAGTTTATATTTTCTGTACCATCATTCGATCCCGATGCAGTCATCTCCGCAACTGTCCCGAAAACCTTCAGCTTGGGGGCTGTGTATGCGATGGGTTCGCGCTTGGCCGAAATCGCACTCTGTTCGCTACTGTTCTCTGTCATGTCGCCCTCCTGCAATGACTCTCATCTGTCCCAAGTCGCAAGAAAAGTCAAGATGATCGTGTTAACCTTCGGTGCGAGATTTTCTTCGGGCGCGGCCTGCAAGCTGGACAGAGCGTCGTCAGCGACGCCGAGTTTTCGTAAAAGTTTCAGTTCACCCGCGTCCAGAGTCGCTTGTCGCTTCAGCACGGACGTTGTCATTTGCCAGCCAAGGTGCGATTTATCCTGCCGCCAACACACGGCGGCGGGCAACCGCGACTCCATCGCGCGCCGCAATAAATACTTGGGCCAGCCCTTTGCCTGCATCACTTGCGGCGGCATCTGCAGGCAGG
>SLQN01000238.1 GCA_007131465.1 Paracoccaceae bacterium | reverse complement strand
GTAGCTCAGTTGGTTAGAGTACCGGCCTGTCACGCCGGGGGTCGCGGGTTCGAGCCCCGTCAACCGCGCCACTTGAAAAACCCCCCGCTTGCGCGAGGGGTTTTTTGGTTTTCCGGGCTTTTGTGTGTCCGGGCAGCGCCGCGTTATTCAGCAGCAGCGCGGAGTTCATGCGCGCGTGCGGCCATCGTAGCGCGAACCCACCAGTCCAGTTCGTCCAGCATCGAATCGGCCGATCCGCCGATGGAGCCTTCGATGGATGACAGCGGTTTCGGATCTCCGCCCAGCGGGTGGACGCTGAAGAAATCACCCCCGCCAATATGCACCGCCGACCGGGTGGACGCCATCTGCAATTCGATCCCGATGGTGCGCAGGTGTTCCGCCGCCCGCGTGCCGCCGACCGAGCCATAGCTGACGATGCCGAAGGCTTTGCGGTTCCATTCGACATAAGCCTGATCAAGCGCATTCTTCAGCGCGCCGGGGATCGAGCGGTTGTATTCCGGGGTCACGAAGATGAAGCCGTCGAACTTCGCGAGGGTCTCCTGCCAGTTGATCGCGGCGGGGTCTTCGGACGGGGCCCAGGCGTTCGAGGCGACCTCGTTGAACAGGGGCAGGTTGAAGGATTTGAGGTCGATCTTCTCGACGTCCCAATCGGCGCGGGCCTGTGCGCGCTCGAAAATCCAGTCGGCGGGCTTGTCGCCAAAGCGCGAATCGCGGGTGGCGCCGATGATGACGGCAATGCGGGGGGTGGTGGACATGACGGTTACTCCGGGGTTTTGTGGTTGCCTGACAGACATGGCCATCGGCAGCGCCGGTTGGAATTGGGCATGGGCGCACAGGCGCTGTGCGGCTTTTGCGCGGGCTTGATCCCGGCGGCGTCCCGCGTCACTGTCAGGGCCTTGCAAGCAGGGAGCGCCGCATGTCAGACCCGGAAACCTCGGCCCGTCACAATGCGAAGATGAAGAAGATCAAGTCCGCGCGCGACAAGATCATGGAGACGAAGACCGTCGAGAAGGGGCTGATCATGGTCCATACCGGGGCGGGGAAGGGCAAGTCGTCCTCCGGGTTCGGGATGATCATGCGCTGCATCGCGCATGGGATGCCCTGCGCGGTGGTGCAGTTCATCAAGGGCAACTGGGTCACGGGCGAGCGTGAATTCCTGCGGGGCCGGTTTGCGGCTGAGTGCCGGTTTGTCGTGTCGGGCGAGGGGTTTACCTGGGACACGCAGGACCGCGACCGCGACATTGCCGCCGCGCAAAGCGGCTGGGAGCAGGCCAAGGCCCTGATCCGTGACCCGGAGATCCGGTTCGTGCTGCTGGACGAGATCAACATCGCGCTGCGCTATGACTATCTGGCCGTGGACGAGGTCGTGGCCTTCCTGCGCGATGAAAAGCCGGAAATGACGCATGTCGTCCTGACCGGGCGGAATGCCAAGCCCGAGTTGATCGAACTGGCCGATCTGGTGACCGAGATGACCGAGATCAAGCACCCGTTCAAGGCCGGCGTGAAGGCGCAGAAGGGGGTGGAGTTCTGAGCGAAGCGCGCAACACGCCTACAGAAACTCCTCGGACCCGACTGCCCAGCCCAAGGTAAGCGGCATCCCGGATGGCAGAATATGGCGCACCGCCTTGCCAGGCTCTGCCGGAAGTCCGAAGATTCCAGCAAAGATCTGGAAGTCTTCGAACCACCTGTGCGATGGTGAGAAGGACTGCACGATCATCGCGGCCTCGTCGGTCTTGAAACGCTTCGCTTCCTGAACCGCAGCAGCGGTCCGGTGAAGAAGCTGGTAGCGCACGTCGTCGCGCGGCCGTTTCTTCAGTCCCAGAATGTCGCATATGAAAAGCATTCTCTCGATCTTGCCGTCGCTCGGGTTCACCATCCACTCGCCAACTGTTGGCCCGAAAGGTTCGCTCACCTTCGCTTCGACAGCGAGCGCGACTGTCTCATCAGAGACCCTCACCAGGGCGAAGATGTCACATTGGCTCGCGCGGCGGCCCCCGGGCAGGGCGACCTTGTGTTCCGGAAGGGCCAGCAGAAGCTCTGCCTCGTCCCCCAGCAGAGCGGCTATTTCGCGCGGCACGCCATTTGCGGCCTCCCATGACTGGGCTGCGGCCATGGCCGAGTATCCGTGCTTCCATTGTTTTCCGGGGTCGGCGAGGAGCCGTTTCCAATCCTCAGGGCCGGTTGTTGGAACAAGGATTCTGTTCATTGAGAGTCTCTTTCGATGGTCATTCGTGTCACGGCCCTTCGAGGCGGCCAGTTTGTTCTCGCGCCTCTGCCGCGCCAGCCCCAGCAGCGCCGCCACGTCCAGATTCGCCTCCAGATGGTCAGCGAGCGCGTCGAGGGTCTGGTCCACGGTCCGGGCATGACGCACATCCGATGGCGTGGCCCCCAGCGCGCGGAGATATGCAGCGCGGAACGGGTCAGAGCTGAAGAGCCCGTGCAGATAGGTGCCTGTGATGCGCCCGTCGGGGGTTGCAGCACCCTCTGCCACACCCGCCACATGGGCGAAGGGGCGCGCGCAGTCGGGGCCGGTGGTCTGGCCAAGGTGGATTTCATAGCCCGAAACCTCCAGCCCCGTTGCGGCGTGCTGCGCCGTCACGCGGGTCAGGCGCTTGTCGGCCATCAGCACGGTT
>SLQN01000470.1 GCA_007131465.1 Paracoccaceae bacterium | reverse complement strand
TTCGCCTGCGGGATCGTCATCCACCCGACCATCGACGGCTGCATGCAGATCCGCAACGAGATCGGCGACAAGGTCAAGCAGATCAAGGCCGTCAAGCTGACGGCGCATCCGCTGGTGCTGGAGTTGACCGGCAAGCGGACGCCGAAGACCGGGCTGGAGGGCAAGTTTTCGGTCTATCATTCGGCGGCGGCGGCGTTGCTGCGCGGCGATGGCGCGCCCACGGCCTTCACCGACGAGGTGGTGAATGCGCCCGACATCATCGCGCTGCGCGACAAGGTGCGGGCCGAGGCCTCGGGCGATATCCACGAGGCGTCGGTGAAGATCGACCTGACCTTCGAGGACGGCAACACCCTGCACAAGCATGTGGAGCGCGCCATCGGCAGCCATGACGTGCCGCTGACCGATGCCCAGATCGACGACAAGTTCACCCGGCAGTCCACGCTGGTGATCGGGGCCGGGGATACGGCGCGGGTGCTCGAGGCCGCCTGGGCCATCGAGGCGATGGGCGACGTGGCCGAGGTGGCGCGCGCCTCGGTGCCCTCGTCGGGCGGGCGGGCCGCGTGATGGCGGACCTGCGCATCGGTATCCTCGAGGGGGACGATATCGGGCACGAGATCGTCCCCGCCTCGGTCCGGATCGCCCGCGCGGCGGCCCGGGCCGAAGGGCTGGACATCGACTGGGTCGAGGTGCCGATTGGGCGCCGTGCGCTGGATACGCACGGCCACACCATGCCCGACGGGACGCTGGAGACGCTGCGGGGCCTCGACGGCTGGATCCTCGGGCCGATCGGGCATGCCGCCTATCCGAAGGTGCCCGAGGCGATCAACCCGCACCCGATCCTGCGCAAGCAGTTCGACCTGTTCGCCAATGTGCGCCCGACCCGGTCCTTTCCGGGGATCGGTGCGCTGTATGACGATATCGACCTCGTGATCGTGCGCGAGAACAACGAGGGCTTTCAGCCCGACCGCAACGTCGTCGCCGGATCGGGCGAATTCCGCCCGACCGAGGACATGACCATTTCGGTGCGGGTGATCACGCGCGAGGGCTCGCAAAAGGTCGTGCGCGCGGCGCTGGAACTGGCGCGGGCGCGCAACAAGCGGCTGACGCTCGTGCACAAGAACACGGTGTTCAAGCTCGGCTGCGGGCTGTTCGTCGAGAGCGCCTATCAGGTCGCGCAGGAGTATCCCGACGTCACCGTGGACGAGGTGATCGTGGACACCATGGCGATGCGGCTGGTGCGCGATCCGCAAAGCTTCGACACGATCGTCACCACGAACATGTTCGGCGACATCCTGACCGACGAGGCCGCAGGCCTGGTGGGCGGGCTGGGCATGGCCCCGGGGCTCTGCATCGGGCGCGGGTCGGTGGCCATGGCGCAGGCCACCCACGGCTCGGCCCCCGATATTGCCGGGCAGAACCTCGCCAACCCGTTCGCCATGATCGAATCCACGCGGATGCTGTTCGACTGGCTCGGCAATCACCACGGCATCGCGCCGGTGCTTGATCTGTCACGGCACATGAAGCGCGGCATCGACGCGGCCCTGGCCGATCCGGCCACCCGCACCCCCGATATCCGCGGCACCGGCACGCAGCAGGACATGATCGAAGGTATCCTTCGGGGAATGGAGGCGGCATGAAGACCCACAGACTGGCCGTGATCGGCGGCGACGGGGTCGGCCCCGAGGTGATCGAGGCCGGCATCGACGTGATCGAGGCGCTGGCCGGCCGGCAGGGCGGCTTTCGCGTCGAGGCCACGCGCTTCGACTGGGGCTCGGATCATTACCGCCGCACCGGGCGGATGATGCCCGAGGACGGGGTCGAGACCCTGCGCGGCTATGACGCGATCTATTTCGGCGCGGTGGGCGATCCGGACATTCCCGATCACATCACGCTCTGGGATCTGCGGCTGGCGATCTGTCAGGGGCTCGACCAGTTCGCCAATGTCCGGCCCACGAGGCTCTTGCGCGGGATGCGCGGCCCCCTGCGCCCCGAACTGGGCGCCGCAATCGACTGGCTGATCGTGCGCGAAAACTCCGAGGGCGAATACGCCGGCGTCGGCGGGCGCGCCCATCGGGGACTGCCGCTGGAGGTGGGCATGGATGTGGCGATCTTCACCCGCGCCGGGGTGGAGCGCATTGCCCGCTTCGCCTGCGAGGCGGCGATGGCGCGGCCGCGCAAACGCCTGACGATCGTGACCAAATCCAACGCCCAGCGCCACGGCCTCGTGCTGTGGGACGAGGTCTGCGCCGCCGTCGCGGCCGAATTTCCCGAGCTTGACGTGGACTGGATGCTTGTCGATGCAATGGCCGCGACAATGGTCACCCGCCCGGGCCATTACGACACGATCCTCGCCACCAACCTGCATGCCGACATCCTGTCGGACCTCGCCTCGGCGCTGACCGGCAGCCTCGGCAACGGCGCCACCGCCAATGTCGAGCCCACGGGGCAGGCGCCGTCGATGTTCGAACCGATCCACGGCTCGGCCTTCGACATCATGGGCCGCGGCATCGCCAACCCCACCGGCGCGTTCTGGACCGGGGCGCTGATGCTCGAACAACTGGGCGAGGCGGAGGCCGCCGGCCGCCTGATGCGCGCCATCGAAGCGGTCACCGAAGCCGGCCCCTACACTCCCGA
>SLQN01000209.1 GCA_007131465.1 Paracoccaceae bacterium | reverse complement strand
TTTCAGCCTGCTTGCGGGCCGCCTCTGCATGCGGGTGGAACGCGAGTAATTGATCGATTGCCACCCCTGCTGCCGATTGCCCGCCCTCAATCAACCAGGTGCCCGGTACCATTGCCGAGAAATATGGCCCCCAGACCCCTGGCACGAACACCGGAGCCCGCGTCGTGGTCATCGTGCAGGACGAGGTGCCGAAGACATAGGCAAGATTCGCTTCCGCTCCACCTCCGTCCGACGCACCAACAGAGCCGATTCCGCCTGCATGTGCGTCAATCAGGCCAGCTGCCACTGGCGTACCCTTGCGCAGCCCCAAGTCTGCTGCGGCCGTTTCGGTCAGGCCGGTCCCGAGGGCGGACCCGACATCAACTACGCGCGAACCGATGCGCGCGAAGTCTTCACGCGCAAGATCGCCCAGCCCGACAGCATCGAAGTAACTTCGATCCCAGGCGCGCTCGTGCCCGATGTAGGTCCATTTGCATGTCACGGTGCAGATCGAGCGTGCAAGGTCGCCCGTCGCACGCCAGGTCAGGAAATCAGCGAGATCCAGAAATTGCCACGCCTGGTTGTAGACTTCGGGTCGGTTTTCTTTGAGCCACAGCAGCTTGGGCGTTTCCATCTCGGGCGAGATACGCCCTCCCACATAGTCGAGCACGCGGTGCCCCGTCGCGTTTATGCGCTCTGCCTGATCGACGGCGCGGTGATCCATCCAGACAATCACATTGCGATCTTGATGCGCGGGATCTCCAACGGGCAGCGGCTGCCCATTTTGGCCCAATAAGACCAAAGAACATGTTGCATCGAAACCGATGCCGCGAACCTTGTTCGGGTCGACACCAGACGCAGCTATCGCGGATTTTACGCATGCTGATACCGCGCGCCAGATGTCGTCGCTGGATTGCTCGACGAACACGCCACCTTCGCGATGCACAGAGATTGCGGCAGTCTCATTGGCAAGCAATCCGCCATCAATGGTGAAAACGCCTGCACGGGCGCTCCCGGTGCCGACATCGACACCGATCAGATAGCCGTGGTCAAGGGCTGTGCCGCCTGTCATCCTATTCTCCCTCGTTCCTTGCCCGGTTACAGATCAACGCTGTTGGGCAAGATTACCATGTCGCGAACCACGACATTGCGCGGGCGCGTCAGCATGAAAAGCACGGCCTCGGCCACCTCGCGCGGCTGCATCAGCGAGCCGTTCGCAAGCGCCTCGTCCATCTTGGCCTTGGGCCAGTCGTCTAGCAGTGCCGTCACGACAGGACCCGGCAGAACCGCGCCCATTCTTATGCCATGTTCGGCCACCTGCCGCCGTGTGCTGTGCAAAAACGCCTGCACAGCGAATTTCGAGGCCGTGTATACAGGCTCCCACACGACGGGGACGACACCTGCAACGGATGACGTAAACAGTATGTCGCCGCACTTGCGCTCGATCATGTATGGCAGAACTGCCTGAACGCTGCGAAAGGCCGCATTTACGTTAAGGTTCAGAACCTTGTCCCAGATATCCGGGTCCCCTTCAGCAACAGGACCGCCGATATAGGCCCCAGCATTGGCGTGAAAGATATCCAGCTTGCCAGCAAGATCCAGAATACGCGGCAGCATGGCGGATACCGCCGCCCCGTCCAGAAGATCCAGTTCCAGTGCATGGGCTTGTGGCCCAAGCTCATCGCAGAGCGTCGACAGACGGGCACTGTCGCGGTCGATCAGTACAACCTCGGCCCCCTCCTCGATCAGGATACGGGCGCATTCCAGTCCGATCCCCGACGCCGCGCCAGTGATGGCCGCGACCTGTCCTTGCATGCGCTGTGTCATGATCTCTCCTTCCTCACCCGCGTCCGTGGCTTGCCCGGGACTGCCGCGCCATCGAGTCGATGATGACTGCAATCGCCAGAACCCCGCCAGTGATCATGTAGCGCAGTGAAGAACTGAGATTGAGCAGCGTCAGCCCGTTCGAGATCGCCTGAATGACCAGAATGCCGAACAGGGCAGCCCAGGCCGTCCCGCGTCCGCCGAAAAGCGAAGTGCCGCCGATGACTGCCGCGGCAATCGCGTTCAGGTTCACATCGGCTGTTCCGGCCTGCTGACTGGCCGACGCCAGCCGTGCGGCCCCCAGAATGCCCCCCACGGTCGCGAACATGGAACACAGAACAAAAGCGCTCATGCGGATACGCTCGACATTGATGCCCGCGCGTCGCGCCGCCTCGGGCTTGCCGCCCACAGCATAGATGGACCGGCCCCATTTGGTGCGTTTGAGCGCGTAATGCATGATCATCACGAACATCACGAAGATCGCGAACATCCACGGAATGCCCCGGCCCTGGTTCAAGTAATAGACTGCAAATTGCAGGCCCAGCGTGAGCGTAAAGGCTCGCAGAATCAGCAGGCTGGCGGTTTCATACGACAGGTTGGCGGCACTGCGCAGCGACATCTTGCGCAACCCGTTGACAAGCAGGAACGCACCGGGAAGCAGAGCAAGCAGATGGGAGAACCAGTCCGGCATCACCATCACCTGTCCAAACCGCACCAGCGGCGATGTGAACGGCAGGTTGATTGAACCGGACGGACCCAAAATATACAGTTGCGCCCCCAGTAGGGCGAGCAGTCCTGCCAGAGTGGCGACAAAACTGGGCATGCCGAAACGGT
>SLQN01000257.1 GCA_007131465.1 Paracoccaceae bacterium | reverse complement strand
GTGGCTCAGGCGCGGATAGGCCGCGACCACGGCATTGCGCAGCGCCTCCACCACTTCCGGCTCGACATGGTTGGCCAGATGTCGCGCCTGCTGCGGGCTTGGCATCTTGCGCCAGCGATCCTCGATTTCCTTGTCCTTCGCCAGCGTGTTGTGCACCCGCGCGAACAGCTTGAGATTGCGCGCGAACACCTCGGCGAGCGCCTTTGCCCCGGCTTCACGCCGGGGCCTCTCGGCGTCCGTCAGCAGGTTCAGCGTCGCTTCCAGCCCTAGGGGTTCGTCTTCGCCCTCGACCTCGAATTCCAGCCCTGCCATCGTCTCGTCAAACAGCCGGTTCCAGGCGGCCGCGCCGACGGTGGACTGGTCATGCAGGAATTTTTCCAACTCGTCTGACAATTGGTGCGGGCGCATGGCGCGCATCCGCTCGAATACGGTGCGGTAGCGGGCGAGTTCTGCATCGCTTGCCAGAAGCGCATCAAAGACCGCATCCTCGATCCGGTTCAGTTCCAGCGCGAAGAAGACCAGCGGCGTGGTGGCCACCGTCACGCGGTCCTGCGCATCGGACAGGAACTTGGCGCGGGCCGCGTCGGTGGTGTTCTGGTAATAGCGCAGCCCGGCGAAGGACATCAGCCGCCCGGCGACCATGTCGATCTTCTCATAGCGGCGCACGCAGTCCAGAAGGCCCGGCGCATCCAGCCCCGCCAGCTTGCCCTCATACGTGCTGGCGAAATCGGCGCATTCCTGCTGCAACCAGTCGAAATCGCGGGTCACTTCGGGGGCGTCGGGCGCGGAATACAGCGCGCTCAGGTCCCAATCGGGCAGATCGCCGAATTCGGTGCTGGTGCTGCTGGGCTGGTCTAGGGCCATGAAAACTCTCCAACTGGGGTTACCCGGTCAGACTTAGGCCGCATCGGCGCAACCCGCAAGGCGTCAGTCAGCTTCGTTGAATGGCCAGGGCCGCGCCTCACTCGCCACAGACTGATAGCGCGCCGCCCGCGCGACCCAGTCGCCCACCATCACCCCGAATTCGGCAAGCCGTTCATTGGGCTGCCGGTTGTCGATCAGCAGGACGATGAATTGGACCACTGCGATCAGAAGCAGGATCGATTGGGCAATCGAGATCATGGCCGCGATGATCAGCATGAACACCGCCCTTTTCCAGAGCGGGTCGAGCGGTTTTGTTTCAGAAATGGCAGGTGCGGCGTCATTGCGGTCCGTCATGGGGTTTCTCCTTTCAGAAACATTCAGGGTGAACTTATTTCGCCGCCCCCCACAAAGGCTGCAACGCCTGTCGTCGCAGGGCCAGAGGTCGGCAGGCCACGCGCCACACGCATGGCCAGATAGGCAAAGGCCTGCGCCTCGATCATGTCGCCGTCAAGCCCCACGGACTCGACGGACGCGACCGTGCAGGGCAGATGCGCGGCGAGCCGCGCCATCAGATCGCCATTGTGCCGGCCACCGCCGCAGACCAGCACCCGCGAAGGCATCTGCGGCAGATGATCGAACCCCGCCCCCACAGCCGCCGCGACGCATTCTGCCAGCGTTGCCAGCGCATCGGCGTCGCCCAGATGAGCCACGCGCGCGCTCAGGCCCGGAAAGTCGCGGTCCAGCGATTTGGGCGGGACGCGCAGGAAAAACGGATCGCGCAGAAAATCGCGCACGACCTGCATGTCGGGTTTGCCTGTGGCCGCCAGCGCCCCGCCATCGTCGCGCGCCACCCCGCGCCGCGCAAGGCACAGATCATCCAGCGGCGCATTGGCAGGCCCGGTATCGAAGGCCAGAAGCGCGCCCTCGGCCTCGGGCGTGGGTTTGCGCGGGTCGACCCATGTCAGATTGCCAACCCCACCAAGGTTGAGGAACACCAGCGGCGCATCTGCCCCGATATGGCGCGCAAGGGCAAAGTGATAGAAGGGCGCGAGCGGCGCGCCCTGCCCGCCCAGCCGGACATCCGCGCTGCGGAAATCCCATACCACCGGATAACCCGCCAGCAGCGCCAGCACAGCGCCCGACCCGGCCTGATGCGTGCCGCGCCCGCGCGGATCATGCGCCAGCGTCTGGCCGTGGAACCCGGCCATGTCCACACCCTCGAACCGGGCCATCACATCGGCATGCGCGGTCTCGATCACCTCGGCCACAGCGTCCACGCCCGCGTCGCCCGGCCAGCAGCCAAGGGCGGCGCGCAGGCTGGCGCGCTCTGCCTCGGAATAGGGGCGATAGGCGGTCGGGCCGAAGCCGTGGATCACCTCGCCATCGGTGTGCAGAATGGCCGCGTCCACCCCGTCCAGCGACGTGCCCGACATCAACCCCAGCACCGTGCGGATCTCGCGGCTCAACATGGGCTTTCCCTTGTGTGGATGCACCGTTATAGAACGCCTCAAACTTCAAGTCAGGGCAAGCGAAAATGACCTACAGACCCAGATCAGAGTTCCTGATCACGATGCAGGACCGCGGCTTCCTTGCCGATTGCACCGATCTGCAGGGGCTGGATGCGGCCCTTCTGGCTGGGGTCGTGCCGGCTTATATCGGCTATGACGCGACGGCCAGATCGTTGCATGTGGGCCATTTGCTCAACATCATGGTGCTGCGCTGGCTTCAGAAATGCGGCCACAAGCCGCTGACGCTGATGGGCGGCGGCACGACCAAGGT
>SLQN01000428.1 GCA_007131465.1 Paracoccaceae bacterium | reverse complement strand
TGAGTGCCGACAGATACCCAGCCTGACGCAACACTTCAATCTCTGCCGGACTCTTGATGCGGCGCAGACGACCAATGATGTCGCTGGCATCTTCAATCTGCATATCAGGATAACGTTCTCGCAGCTTGCGAAGTAAAACCTTGTGACGCGGCTCCACGCCATCCCACTCGGACGCTTCGCGCTTCAGGGCACAAGCATTGGCCTGGAACCGGGTAACCCCACCAGCCTCGGTCTCGGAAAATGGCAGATAAAGATTTGCAACCTGCTGCAAGGCCGCACCCATCTGCTCTATGGGCTGCGCATCATCCAAGCCAAGTCGTGCCCGGATCATATCAGCTTCTTCAAATCCAAGACGATCTTCCGGCTCGCCTTCGACCTCATCGCGCGGCGGCAGAAACACCGTGCTGTGGGCATCTTTGCCACGGACCAGCAAAAAGGCCTGCAGCACATCCAACCCCGTAAAATAGTAGAACGTGGCATCCTGAGAAGCACGGTGTCCGGCCTGTAAGGGAGCGGCCGGAATCAAGGCGTATGCATCAGGACCGATCTTTTGTGCGAGCTTCCGCCGGCGTTCCTGCAATTCCTCCACAGAAAAATCCCGCGTAAACAACCGGTCCTGCCCCTTGACATTCAAATAAACATTGCGACAACGCCCCAACACACCTTCCAAATCATACTCTCTGCTCACATCAGCTCCTTCATGCATTCAAAATAAACTCGTGTACTCGTAGATTGAAATGACTGATCTTAGTCTCGCCAGTTCCAATTGTAAACCAACACAGCCCACTACGATCCCCCTCGGTCTCTCCTTCGGCCAACGTGAACGGGCCCTCCGCCGTGGGCGTATGATTCGCAGGTGGGCTGAAACGCCCTCATGCGTCGTTTATCTTCCTGATTTTCACCACTTGTCCGGCTTCCAAATGCAGGGTGATCGTACCATCAAAAACACTTATCTCGCCTAAAGGTTGATCGTCATCGCCAGTGACAGTCATAAGGGATAGCTTGCGCGCCCCCTGCCAGTCCGGCGGTAACTTCCACGCTTTGCCCTTATAACCATCCCGACTATAGGCTATCAGCGTTGACTCGTTACACCAAAGTGCAGGCATGCAAATATCCGTACCGTCCAGCATCCCTTCGTAATCTTCCGATCCCTGCGGATGGTTCTTGTAGAACCAAGGCAGAAACTCCAGCCAGAACTTCTCGTGAAATGTTTCGGGCTCCGTGATGGATGTAAATCCGAAATGTGCCGGATTCCCGCACATCAGCGTATCTGGAATATCCTCGATATGCTCCATCTGGCAAGCCGTATGCGGCTGTAGGCCGATAAACCGGTCAACCCGGATTCCATGGACATGCTCACCCGCCACATCGATATCCCGGTCACGCCAATAGCGGAAGATTTTGCGCATGGTTCGCGCCTCTTCTTCTTTGCTGTATCCCAGATACGGACTAATCGGTCCCTGCTGGTCGGCTTTGCGTGCACCGAGCATAGCATCAACATACACGCAGTGGTTTTCCTGAATTTCGGGCACCATGGCAATCAGCTCATCAATACGCTTTTGCGCCAGACCATGCTTCCACTCCTGCGTATAGCTCACATGATAGCAGTCCATACCCCACCAGCGGTTACCGACAATCAACTTACCATCCTTATCGCGAGCCAGGATATCCTTGGCAGCATATTCATCAAAAAGCGGACTGTCGGCATAGGCATCGAACATATTGATATGCAATGTTGCCAGACAGTTATACTGGCGTGCTTCCCGGATCAGCCAGCGTAGACTTTCGAGTGCTGTCTCATCCTGTTCGCGCTTCAGATGCTTATTGACACACGCCCAACTGGGATACTTGGAATCGTGGCCCTCGAATTGCCAGCCTGTGAGCAGTACAACTTGCGGCACGCCACCCGTGATATCATATACGCGCTTTATCACCTGCAATGCATCCTCGAATGTCAGATACAGCTCGCGAATAGCTCCGTCGCCAAAGACATAACGCTGCTCGGCTGGACGCCCCGCTGCCATGACAGGATCCGCGCTATAGGTTCCCGTCCCGCCACGTCTAGCATGCATGATCCGGTAGACATATTTCTGGTGCCAAGGCAACAGCCAAGGCCGCTCCGGCTCCATCGTTTTCGTATAGTCATAATAATCGCCCGCGGGTTCGTCTTTCATTATTGTCATCTATGATCTCCACTATCCCGGCGGCAGAGGACTGCCGCCCTCCACATCAAATCCCAAACCATCCCGCATAGAGGGACGAAATCCCTTTCGTCCGCCCGAAGCCCATCAGTCCCTGGAGGGACGAAATCCCGTGCGGCCGCCCGAAGCCCATCACTCCCTGGAGGGACGCAATCCCTTGCGGCCGCCTCCCAGCGCCTTGCCCGATCCCAGCGGCAGAGGACTGCCGCCCTCCACATTTTTTCCAAAGGTGTTCCCCTAAGGCAACCCGGCATATTGCACCTTCGCTTATGTCTCAACTTTACAATGGCCTGTGCAACCTTTAGTTTCCAGTCATAGAAATGAGCACGCTAGGCAATAAAGATCATAATGTCACCCTCAATGATGAGCTCGCAGCCACGTTGCAGCAATTGCAGATCCGCTATCCTGAATGCGGTTGCGTTAGCACTGCGCCCGCCAAAAAATGGG
>SLQN01000320.1 GCA_007131465.1 Paracoccaceae bacterium | reverse complement strand
TTGTCACGCCGTCACGCATGCCGCTGTCTTTCTCAGCCTGCTTGACCCATCCGCTCAAGGTCTGGGGAATACAGCCGATCTTGGGTGCAATGGCCGCAATCGCGCCCGCCTGCGTTTCATATGAGCCTTGATGCTCGAACACCATGCGGACCTCTGGCGAGTAGCGATTTGCCATTTTGCTTTTGTCATAACCATAATCCTTACTTAAGTTGATGGTCTCCGGCAAACTCGGGGCGATTCAGACAGCCTGTCGGGCGATGCGCCGGACACGCCGGTTGCCATCCCAAGCAAGGAGCGCAGGTGTCAATAAGATCGTGATGAAGGTCGAAAAGGCGAGCCCGCCCACGATGGCCGTCGACAACTGGACCCAGAACTGGCCTGAGGGTGCGCCAAAAAAGAGATCGCGCCCGAAGAAGTCCACGGTCATGCCCAGCACCATCGGCATCAGCCCCGCGATGGTCGTGATGGCGGTCAGCAGAACCGGGCGGAAACGTTCCCCTCCGGCCTGCAAGGCCGCATCGTCAGGGCTTTTCCCGTCGGCCCGGTGTTCGTTGTAGGCGTCGATGAGTACGATGTTGTTGTTCACGACGATGCCCGCCAGCGCCACGATGCCAATCCCGCTCATCACGATCGAGAACGCCTCTTGGCGGATTATCAGGCCCAGCAGCACACCCGCCAAAGAGAAGACGATCGCCGACAGCACAAGGACCGCCTGAAAGAAGCTGTTCAGCTGCGTCAGCAGAATGATGAACATCAAGAAGAGCGCTATGACCATGGCGATGATGAGAAACGTCATAGCCTCTTGCTGTTCCTCGATCTCGCCAGCGAAACGAATGTCTACATCTTCGCTGAAATCCGCGGCCTGAACGGCCTGCTGGAGGGCTGCGAGCTCATCAGCGACGGTTGTCCCCTCGACGATGGCGGCAGAGACATTCTGCACGTTGCGGGCGTCGACGCGGTTGATCACCGTCGCGGCGGGTTCGACGGCAAGCTGTACGAAATTCGCGATTGGCACCATACCGCTCTGGGTGGACACCCGCAAATCCGCAAGTTGCGCAAAGGTTCGCTCTTCCGCCGGATAGCGCAAACGAATATCGACCTCGTCATCCGCGTGATCGGGCAGATATGTGCCCAGCGTGACCCCGGTGGTCAACAGCTGAACGGCGGTGCCCAGCGAGTTGATGTCGACGCCATTGCGGGCGGCCTGTTCGCGGTCCACCCGAAGCCTGATTTCGGGCGCGGGCACAGGCACGTCGCTAGAGACGTCCACGAATGTGCCCTGATCGGCCATTAGCGCCTGCAGTTGCGCCGCGGCAACTGGCAGAAGCTCGCGGTTATCTGACGAGATCTCGATCTGAACGGGACGCGCCGCGCCCGGTCCCGCCACCTGTTCCTCGACCTGCACGCCGATCCCCGGCAGGTCGCCCGTCCGGGCGCGGATCGTCTCGATGATCGCGCTGGCAGTGGGCCGGATGCGCCAGTCGGTGAAGTCGATCTGGATCGTGCCGATCACGTTGGGCGCGAGGTTGGAGCGCAGCCGCTCTTCCACCGATCCGATGGTTCTCGAATAGGCGCTCTGCACGCCTGTCGTGCCGATGATGCTGTTCTCGACCATGCGCATCAGGCGGTCGGCCTCATGAACGGAAAGGTTGCCATCGGCCTGCACCTGAACCTGCGCGCGCTCCGGCTCCACGGTCGGAAAGAAGTCGAAACCGCGCCCGAAGGCGCCATAAAGCGCAAAGGACAGCAACAGGCAAAGAACGCTCAGCCCCATGGCGAAGGCGGGGCGGGCGATCATGTAACGCAGGGTGAGGTCGTAGACGCGCGGGTGGGTCCGCACCGCTACCGAGGTCAATGGCGATCTGCCGCCAGAAAACAGCGTGCCGATCACCGGGACGAAGATCAGCGCCATCAAGAGCGATGCACCCAACGTCAGGATTACCGTTAGCGGCAGGAAATACATGAACTGCCCCGCCGTGCCCGGCCAGAAGAGAAGCGGCACGAACACCGCTAGGGTCGTCGCTGTGGACGCCATTATAGGCCATGACATGCGCTGCGCCGCACTCAGGAAGGCCTGCCTGCGCGACATGCCCTCGGCTTGCAGCCGCTCGGCCAACTCGACCACCACGATGGCACCGTCCACAAGCATTCCGATCACCAGAATGAGGCCGAACAGAACGACGATGTTCATCGTGGCACCCAGCAGCGAGAGCATCAGGATGCCGCCAAGGAACGCACCGGGAATTGCGACTGAGATCAGCAAGGACGCTCGCAGGCCAAGCGCCAGCAGCATGGTCAGCATCACCAGCAGCACGGCGGCGATGACGTTGTTCTCCAGATCGCTCAGCAGGCTCTGGATGTCTTCGGCCTGGTTTTGCAGATAGTTGACCTGAATCGCATCGCCCCAGGCGGCACTAGCTAGCGCCACCTCCGTCTGGACCGCGGCGACGGCGTCGATCACGTTCGCCCCCGCCATCTTGCTGATGTCGAGCCCGATGGTGGGCTGGCCATCAATGCGCGCGAAACTTGTTGCGTCCTGATAGGTCTGGCGCACCTCTGCCACATCCTGCACGCGCACAACGGTGCCGTGGCTGACCCGGACCGGCATTGCCAGCACGTCGCCTATCGTCTGGATCGTGCCAAGGATCGA
>SLQN01000289.1 GCA_007131465.1 Paracoccaceae bacterium | reverse complement strand
GTGGCCTTTGCCTCCAGCCTCGATCAGGCCGGGCCGATGACCAAGACCGTGCGCGATGCTGCGATCATGCTTGAAGCCATGTGCGGCCATGACCCGAAGGATTCGACCAGCGCCGACCTGCCTGTCCCGGATTTCGAGGCGATGCTGACAGGCGATATTCGCGGACAAAAGATCGGTATTCCGCGCGAATACCGCATGGACGGCATGCCCGCCGAGATCGAGGCGCTCTGGGCGCAGGGCGCGGACATGCTGCGCGATGCGGGCGCCGAGATCGTCGATATCTCGCTGCCGCATACGAAATATGCGCTGCCCGCCTATTACGTCATCGCCCCTGCCGAGGCATCGTCCAACCTGGCGCGCTATGACGGGGTGCGCTATGGCCACCGCGCGACGCTGGGGCCGGGAGATGGCATTACCCAGATGTATGAAAAGACCCGCGCCGAAGGTTTCGGCCCGGAAGTCCAGCGCCGCGTCATGATCGGGACTTATGTGCTGTCGGCGGGGTTCTATGACGCCTATTACAACCGCGCGCGCAAGGTCCGCACGCTGATCAAGCGCGACTTCGAGGAGGTGTTTGCCGCCGGGATCGATGCGATCCTGACGCCCGCGACCCCTTCGGCGGCGTTCAGTCTGGGGAAGATGGCCGAGGCCGACCCGGTGCAGATGTATCTCAACGATGTTTTCACCGTCACAGTCAACCTTGCCGGGCTTCCTGGGATTGCGCTGCCCGCCGGGCTGGACGCGCAGGGCCTGCCGCTGGGGTTGCAACTGATTGGGCGACCCTGGGAAGAGGGCGCACTGCTCCGCACCGCGCATGTTCTCGAAACCGCGACAGGCTTTGTTTCCAAACCGGATAAATGGTGGTAGAGTCGTCAAAAATCTGGTGTGAGGCCAAGAGTAGCGATGCGTAACATGAAATTCCTTGCTTTGGCCGGTGCTGCCTTGGCATTTCTGGCCGCCTGCGAGACGTCGGCACCCTATTCCAACATCATAGATACGACAGGGCGCGGGGTCGGGTTCAGCGATTACGCGCAATACATGCGCGCGCAGGAAGAGCTTTCGCGCATCCGGCGCAATCAGGCCGCGCAGGCGCGGCAAGTCCCACAGCAATCCTCTGGGCCGCAATTCGCAAATGCACCCGCGCAGTCGCTAGGTCCGCAGACCATCGGACAGGAAGCCGTGGCCGCCGTGCGCGGCGGGGGGCAATCGCAACAGCAACCATCGCAAGCTGGCATATCGCAATTCCCGGTCGCGCAGAATTCGCAGGCCCAGGCTTCTGGCGCGCCCCTGTCGGGCACATCGCCGATTCCCGGCACTTCCGCCGCCTCGGAGCAATTCGCCAGTGCCGCGCCGCAGTCAGCCGGTATCAGCGAACAGCAATTCACCCCGCGCCCTTTCGGCAGTTCAGAGCCTGATCGCCTGATAGAACGCGATTTCGTGCCGCAGGTACGGGTCAGTGATGCTGAACTCGGGCGCCAAACCGATGTGCCCAACCTGTTTGTCTATGCACTGTCGACCCAGCACAATGTCGGGGAGGTGCGGTATGCGCGCAATCACCCCATGCGCCATCGGCGGGCCGAAACCGCGTGTCGTCAATTTGCAAGTCAGGACCTTGCGCAGGAAGCTTTCCTTGCCGCTGGCGGGCCAGAGCGCGACCCCAACCACCTGGACCCGGATGGCGACGGCTTCGCCTGCTGGTGGGACCCGGCGCCGTTCCGGCAGGCGGCCCGGACTGTGCGCGCGCGCGAGTGATTGCGTGTGCTCACGGGCCGATCTGGCATCCCTCGCCGAATTTCGGCCCGCGACGTGGCGGGCTGACACCCTCCATGATCGTCCTGCATTATACGGGGATGCGCAGCGCCGCCGATGCGCTGGCGCGCCTGTGTGACCCGGCAGCGGAAGTTTCCGCGCATTACATGATCGCGCCAACCGGGCAGGTCTGGCAGCTTGTTGCGGAGGATCAGCGCGCCTGGCATGCCGGGGCCGGTGCTTGGCAAGGGCGCGACGACATGAATTCGCGCTCTATCGGGATCGAATTGGTCAATACTGGCGAACATCCGTTTCCCGAACCGCAGATGCGCCAACTGGAGGCGTTGCTGACCCACTTGATTGCGAAATGGGCCATCGCAGCAGAACAGATCATCGCGCATTCCGACATGGCCCCCGACCGCAAGGAAGACCCCGGCCCGCGCTTCGACTGGCGTCGTCTGGCGCGGCAGGGGCTCGCGTTCTGGCCCGAGGGGTTCGGGGCTGATCTGCCGCTTGGCGAAAGCCTTGATGCGATCGGCTATCCGCTGGCGGCCCCGGAAAAGCGGTTGCAGGCCTTCCGGTTCCGTTTCCTGCCCACGGCGCAGGAGAGTGAAACCGCCCTTGACCGGCGACGCGCGGCACAGGTCGCAGCGGCCTTGCGGGCCGGGTGAGGTTAAAGACAGGTTTTGCGGGCAGGGGGTGGCGCTATCGCAAGTGGCGCAGCGCAAGCGAAAGATCATCATGCAGCGCCGCGCGTTCCTCGGGGGTCAGGAAGGCCCCAAGCTCCACTGTCCGGCCGCCCCCTTCCAGCGTCAGGTAGTTTTCCACCTTCGCGCCCTTGTCGGTAAGCCTGATCCGCACCCAATATGGGTTGGCGTGCCAGTGCTGATCGGGCGCGCGCGGAT
>SLQN01000499.1 GCA_007131465.1 Paracoccaceae bacterium | reverse complement strand
GGCTTTATGGCGCAGGCATCCCGGTCGAGAATTCCAAGGGCGAGGCCGAGGCCGGGCAGGCCGAGATCAACATCCGCTATGACGATATGCTGAAAACCGCCGATTACCATGTCATCACCAAGCAGGCGACCAAGGAAATCGCGCATGGGCTGGGCAAGTCCGTGACCTTCATGGCCAAATACGACCACCGCCGCGCAGGGTCTTCCAGCCATGTGCATCAATCGCTCTGGACGCTGGACGGCCAGCCCGCCTTTCTGGACGCAGGCGCGGAACATGGCATGTCGGCCCTGATGCGACAGTTCATGGCCGGGCAACTGGCCCATGCGGGCGAGATCACGGCGCTGCTGGCCCCTTATGTCAACAGTTACAAGCGGTTCTGCGTGGGCATGTTCGCGCCCACCAAGGCGGTGTGGTCGCTGGACAACCGCACGGCGGGGTTCCGGGTCTGTGGCGAGGGGACAAAAGCCGTGCGCGTGGAGTGCCGGATCGGTGGAGCGGATCTGAACCCCTATCTGGCCTGCGCCGGGCTGCTGGCGGCAGGGCTTGCAGGCATCGAAAGCGCGATGGAGCTGGAGCCGGAAGCGGGCGGTGACAGCTATCAGAACGCGGCCGCGCGCGAGATTCCGAAGACGTTGCGCCATGCGGCTGAGTTGTTGGACGGCTCTGCCATGCTGCGCGCAGCTTTTGGCGATGACGTGGTGGACCATTACACCCGCGCGGCGCGCTGGGAGATCGAGGAACACGACCGCGTCGTGACCGACTGGGAACGCAAGCGCCTGCTGGAGCGGGGCTGAAGAAATACCGAACAACGCCAAGGGCACAGGAGACAAGATGTCGATGATCAAGCTGGTATCGCCAGTGGACGGGTCGGTTTATGCAGAGCGTCCGGCGCTGACGCGCGCTGCGGCCGAGGCGGCAGTGGCCCGCGCGCGGGCCGCGCAGGGCGCATGGGCGGCGCTGCCACTGGAGGCGCGGGTCGCAACAGTCATGGCCGGGATTGACGCGCTGGAGGCGATGGCCCCGGAGATCGTGCCGGAACTGGCCTGGCAGATGGGCCGACCCGTGCGCTATGGCGGCGAATTCGGCGGGGTGCGCGAACGCGCCGCCTATATGGCCGAAATTGCACCCACGGCGCTGGCTGATGACGTGGTGGAAGATAGCGCGCACCTCACCCGACTGCTGGCGCGCGAACCGCAAGGCGTGGTGTTTGTCATCGCGCCGTGGAACTACCCGTTTCTGACGGCTGTGAACACGGTTGTTCCGGCACTGATAGCCGGGAATGCGGTGGTGCTGAAACATGCCAGCCAGACCCTGCTGGCGGGCGAACGGCTGGCGCAGGCGTTTCACAAGGCAGGCGTGCCGGAGGATGTGTTTCAGAACGTGGTTCTGGACCATGCCACGACCGAGGCACTGATCGCCGCGCGCAGTTTCGATTTCGTGAATTTCACAGGCTCGGTCAGCGGTGGCCGCGCGATTGAACGCGCGGCGGCGGGCACGTTCACAGCCACGGGGTTGGAGCTGGGCGGCAAGGACCCCGGCTATGTGCGCGCCGATGCTGATCTGGACGCGGCGGTCGATGGGCTGATGGATGGGGCGATGTTCAACTCGGGCCAGTGCTGCTGCGGGATCGAACGTATCTATGTCCATGACAGCCTGTATGACGCCTTCGTGGAAAAGGCGGTCGCCTGGGTGCGCGGGCAGCGGCTTGGCAACCCGTTGGACACAAAAACCACGATGGGGCCGATGGCGCATGCGCGCTTTGCCGCCATCGTGCGCGACCAGATCGCCGGGGCCGTCGCCGCAGGCGCGCGCGCGCTGATCGATGTGGCGGAATTTCCGGCGGATGATGGCGGGGCCTATCTTGCGCCGCAGATTCTGGTGGATGTCACGCATGACATGGCCGTCATGCGCGAGGAGAGTTTCGGCCCGGTTGTCGGCATCATGCCCGTGAAGGATGACGCAGACGCGATCCGCCTGATGAACGACAGCGCCTATGGGCTGACCGCGTCGATCTGGACGCGCGATGCGGGCGCGGCGCGGGCCATCGGCGCGCAGGTCCAGACCGGGACCGTGCTGATGAACCGCTGCGATTATCTGGACCCGGCGCTGTGCTGGACCGGCTGCAAGGATACCGGGCGGGGGGCAGCCCTGTCCGCGCTGGGCTATCTGGCGCTGACGCGGGCCAAATCCTACCATCTGAAAAAGGCGTGACGCATGGGACTGACAGCAAACTGGAGCTATCCGACCACGATCAGGTTCGGCGCGGGGCGGATTATGGAACTGTCCGCGCAGTGCCGCGCCGCAGGCATCGCGCGCCCGCTGCTGGTCACGGACCGCGCGCTGGCAAGCCTGCCGATCACGGCGCAGGCGCTCGACCTGCTGGCGGAGGCGGGCCTTGGCCGCGCAATGTTCGCAGATGTCGATGCCAACCCGACAGAGGCCAACATGCTGGCGGGGCTGGAGGTTTACCGCGCGGGCGGGCATGACGGGGTGGTGGCCTTCGGCGGCGGCTCGGCGCTGGATCTGGGCAAGATGATCGCCCTGATGGTGGATCAGCCCGTCGGCGTCTGGGATCTGGAGGATGTGGGCGACTGGTGGACGCGCGCCACCCCCGACACCATTGCCCCGATCATCGCTGTGCCGACCACGGCAGGCACCG
>SLQN01000357.1 GCA_007131465.1 Paracoccaceae bacterium | reverse complement strand
TGGGAAACCCTCTCTCAGCCCCTCGAACCGATGCCCCTTGACCTCGCCGCCTGAGAAACCCAACATTCACATGCCCGGAGCGCGCTGCCAGGGAATTTCCACAGCATTCGCGACACGACCCATCTGTGCGTCAGTCAGCCAGAAAAGATTGCTCATTGTTCAGTCTTCTTGCGGAGCGTGAAGCATGCCGCGAGGCTGAAATCAATGGGTCCTGAGCCTAGTTCCGAGGCCGCGACCTCTCTATTCGTGATACGATTCGCGTCATGGGAAATAGTACCGCCATGTAAAGCAGCGCGCCAACGACCAAAGGGGTGGCATTCACGAACTGGGACTGAAGATCCTGCGCGACCTTGAGGATTTCGGCAATGGCGATGACCGAGCACTCTGCGGTGCGTTTCATCAGGCCGATCAGCCGATTGGAGTAATCCGGCAATACAATCCGCACGGATTGAGGAAGCACCACCAGTCGCATGGCCTGCCAGGCGCTCAGGCCGATGCTGCGCGCGCTCAGCACCTGGTTTCGATTGATCGCTTCGATTCCGGCACGGAACACTTCGGTAAGGTAGGCGCCTTCGACCAAGGCAAGCACCACCACGCCCGTGGCGAATGGTGAGAGGACGATGCCCGAATAAGGCAGCGCCGAATAGGTGACCAGCAGCACCACGATTGGCGGCACTGCACGAAACACATCGACATATGTGTCGATGAAGAAGTTCAAAAATGCGTCGTTCACGATGCTGCGCACGACCGCCATGAAGATGCCCAGAAGCG
Source organism: Paracoccaceae bacterium (assembly GCA_007131465.1). Taxonomy (GTDB): domain Bacteria; phylum Pseudomonadota; class Alphaproteobacteria; order Rhodobacterales; family Rhodobacteraceae; genus Roseinatronobacter. The sequence goes on along the minus strand of SLQN01000357.1, from coordinate 1,891 downwards.
TGGCCAACAACAGAGAGAGCAGGAACACCTGCAAGGCCATCCACAAGCCGCTCAGCATCCGCAACATCACGCCTGGGCGGCTCATCACTTCAAAATTAAAGAACAGGTGGCCAAGACGTCCCCAGTCCGCATCAGCCCAGCGAAAAAACGCAGCCGCCAGAAGGACGAACAGCGCAAAGGCTGACAGGTTCTTCAGCCAATCCGGTGCGCGCCCGTCGATCTGAAACGGGACGAACAGCAGAAGGAATAGGACCAACACGCCCACTGTAGCCGCAGCATCCATCCAGATCGCGACGCCGGTGGTCACGGGGGTGGCCAGCAGATAGCCAAGCCCGGCGAGAAACATCAGTGCCAGCAGCATAGGCCGCGACTTTGTCAGTGTGCCCGTCAATTCAATGCCCCCAAGAACTCGCGGGTCCGCGCATGTTCGGGTGCGTCGAGCACACGCGTGGTCGGTCCGCGTTCAATGACCTTGCCGGCGTCAAACATGATCAGCTGGTCGGCAACCTTGCGCAGAAAGCCGATCTCGTGACTGACAACGACCATTGTCATTCCTTCCGATGCGAGGGTGCGCATCACGTCGAGCACTTCGTGCACCATTTCCGGGTCAAGTGCGGATGTCGGCTCGTCGAACAGTATCGCCTTCGGCCGCATTGCGAGCGAGCGTGCGATCGCGACGCGCTGCTGCTGCCCGCCAGAGAGCTGATTCGGGTACTTGGTCAGATGATCGGCCAAGCTGACCTGTGTAAGAGCGTTGGCAGCCAAGTCCTTCGCTTCACTGCGCGGACGCTTGCGCACATGGATCAGGCCAAGCGCGACATTTTCCAAAGCGGTCATGTGCGGGAACAGGTTGTAGTCCTGAAACACCATGCCGATATAGGCGCGGACGCTGTTCACGTCGGTCCGCAGGTCCGTGATGACAGTGCCGTCGATCAACACATCGCCTTCGCTAGGTTCCTCGATCCGGTTTAGACAGCGCAGGAAAGTGCTCTTGCCGCTTCCGGACCGTCCCATCAGCGCGACCACTTCGCCATGGGCAACACGGGCGTCGATCCCGCGCAGAACATGTGTCCCGCCGAAATACTTGTGGATGCCGCGCGCTTCGATCATCGGTGCGCGCGAGGTCTCGGGCCGGGCTTCGGGCGCAGCGCTCATCTCGTGTTTCCCGCGTTCAGGCGGCGCTCAAGGCGTCGCGTCAGGTGGATGAGCGGTATCAGCGTCGCAAGATATACGAACATCGACAAGATGAGCGGTGTTGGTGTGCGTTTCCATGTTACGGCTTGCTGTGCATTGGTCAGCAGTTCCGGCACGGTGATGACATAGGCAACGGCCGTGTCCTTGACGAGGCTGACAAGGTTGTTCGTCAAAGGCGGGATCACGATCCCGAACGCCTGTGGCAGGATCACGTGGCGCATGGTTGCGCTAGGTCCCAAGCCCAGCGCTCGCGCCGCATCGATCTGGCCAGGCGGGATACTTTCGATCCCGGCGCGGAATATTTCTGCCTGATAAGCGCTGTTCATGAGCACCAGCGCAAGCACTGCTGCCCAGAACGCCGGCAGGCGAATGCCCAAGAAAGGCAGGGCGTAGAAGATCAGCACCATGCTGACGATAAGCGGCAGAGCACGGAATATGTCGATATGCAGCCCCAGAAACAGATCGATGACGGGATTGCCCAGCGTGCGCAGGATTCCGAATGTCAGGCCCAAGATGATCGACAGAACAGCAGCGACGATCGCGACCTGAAGTGTAACAAGAAGGCCTTGGGCATACATTTCCCACACGCCATCCATGCGCGAGAAGTCGAAAAACTGGGCCTGCACACGGTCCCAGCGTGTTCCGCTGTAGCGATAGAACAGCCAGAAGAACAGGATGATCACACTCAGGCTGGTGG
>SLQN01000139.1 GCA_007131465.1 Paracoccaceae bacterium | reverse complement strand
GCGCAGCACAAGGAATCCCTGCGCACGGCCGGGTTGGCAGCGGCGCGCGGCGGCGTGACCACCATCATCATGCGCCCCGATACCGACCCCGCGATAGACACGCCCGAGGTGCTGGAATATGTCACCCGCCGCGCGCAATCGCGCACGCCCGTCAATATCCGCACGATGGCTGCGCTGACACGGGGGCGCGCCGGGCAGGAGATGGCCGAGATCAGTTTCCTGCTGGATGCGGGTGCCGTGGCGTTTACCGATGGCGACAACGTCCTGCGCGACACCCGCGTTCTTGCGCGCTGCATGACCTATGCCAAAGGGCTGGGCGCGCTGATCATCGGGCATCCGCAGGATGCGGGGCTGGCGGCCGGGACCTGTGCGACCAGCGGCAAGTTCGCATCGCTGCGCGGGTTGCCCGCCGTTTCATCCATGGCCGAGCGGATGGGGTTCGACCGGGACATGGGCCTCGTGGAGATGACAGGCGTGCGCTACCATGCCGATCAGATCACCTGTGCGCGCACCCTGCCCGCGCTGGAACGCGCCAAGCGCAACGGGCTGGATGTCACGGCAGGCATTTCCATCCATCACCTGACACTGAACGAATTCGATGTCGGCGATTACCGCACCTTCTTCAAGTTCACCCCGCCCCTGCGCAGCGAAGAGGACCGGCGCGCCGTGGTGCAGGCGGTGGCCGAGGGGTTGATCGATGTGATCTGTTCGATGCACACGCCGCAGGATGAGGAATCCAAGCGCCTGCCGTTCGAGGAAGCTGCCGCCGGTGCTGTCGGGCTGGAGACGCTGTTGCCCGCTGCGATGCGCCTGTATCATTCCGAAGGCCTGAGCCTGCCGCAGATCTGGCGCGCGCTGGCGCTCAACCCCGCGCGGCGGTTGGGGCTGGCGTCGGGGCGGCTGGCCATCGGCGCCCCGGCAGACCTTGTGCTGTTCGACCCCGATGCGCCGTTCGTTCTGGACAGGTTCGCGCTGCTGTCGAAATCCAAGAACACACCTTTCGATGGCGCAAGGATGCAGGGCCGCGTGCTGACCACCTATGTCGCGGGCATCTGCGTTCATGCACAGGACAGGTCCGATGCCTGAACTTGCAAACCCTCTGTGGCTGCTGGTGCTGGTCGGCGTGGCGGCCTATCTGATCGGTGCCATTCCCTTCGGCGTGGTGATTGCGCGCGTGCTGGGGCTGGGGGATCTGCGCCAGATCGGGTCTGGCAATATCGGGGCGACGAATGTGATGCGCACCGGCAACAAGCTGGCGGGTGTGCTGACCTTTCTGCTTGATGCCGGCAAGGCGGCGCTGGCGGCACTTGTCGCATGGACGGCTTTCGGTGCCGATGCCGGGCAGATTGCGGCGCTGATGGCGTTTGTGGGGCATCTCTATCCGGTCTATCTTCGGTTTCGCGGTGGCAAGGGGGTCGCAACCTTTATCGGTATCGCGCTGGCGCTGGCCTGGCCGGTCGGGCTGACGGTCTGCCTGATCTGGGCGCTGGTCTTCAAGGTGTCGCGCTATTCCTCGCTTGCGGCGCTTGTCGCAAGCAGTGTCAGCCCGGTCCTGCTGCTGGTCTGGGGGTATCCTGGCCTGCTGGGGCTTTTCATCGCCCTGACCGCGATGATCTTCCTCAAGCATGACCAGAACATCCGGCGGCTTTTGTCCGGGACGGAATCCCGGTTCTAGCGCAAGAAATGATCCGCACCGAATATTCGCGCCCGGCCAGACCACGCCGCGCAATGCCGCAAGGCTTTATCCCCGACGATCCTTGGCTTGCAGGACAAACGCCCGAAATGCGGCAAGACGCAGTGCAGATACAGGTTTTCCACCCTGATCGGCGAATCTTTGCTTGACCCATTGGACGAAATCGGCGCTAAAATAGGCATGTTCAGCTGTAAGTTCGGACTGGACACCGCCTCCCGGACATCCGGGACAGACCGCCGCCAAGGCGGCGACAACAGAGAGGTTAAAATGAAAAAGACAGTATTCATCGGCGCACTTGCCGCGACATCGCTTGTGGCTGGCGTCGCTCATGCCCAGACCCTTGCCGCAGTCCAGCAGGCCGGCGAGTTGAACTGCGGTGTCTCGACGGGCCTCGCGGGGTTCTCGGCCCCCGATGCAAACGGCGTCTGGCAGGGCTTCGACGTTGCCAAATGCCGCGCGGTTGCGGCAGCCGTTCTGGACGATCCGATGGCCGTGAACTTTGTCCCGACAACGGGCCAGACACGCTTCTCGGCGCTCGCTTCGGGCGAAGTGGATATGCTGGCGCGCAACTCCACCTGGACCTTCACCCGCGATATCGACCTGAACCTGACCTTCGTTGGTGTGAACTATTACGACGGGCAGGGTTTCATGGTCACCCGTGACCTTGGCGTCAGCTCGGCGATGGAACTGGACGGGGCGACTGTCTGCATCCAGACCGGCACAACGACCGAACTCAACCTCGCGGATTTCTTCCGTGCCAATGGCATGGATTACGAGCCGGTTCCGATCGAGACCAATGCCGAAGCGCAGCAGCAGTATCTGGCTGGCGCCTGTGACGTCTATACCACAGACGTTTCCGGCCTTGCGGCAACCCGCGCCTCTTTCGCAGAGCCGGGCGAGCATGTGATCCTGCCCGAGGTGATCTCGAAAGAGCCGCTTGGGCCTGTCGTGCGCGATGGTGACAAGCAGTGGG
>SLQN01000512.1 GCA_007131465.1 Paracoccaceae bacterium | reverse complement strand
TGTGGACAGATCATATAAAAGGTCTCGAAGCAGGATCGGCTGGTCACGCGACTCCCTGAAAGACAGGCGCGGAGGTGCCAGCTATCTGGCTGGAAACAGAATGTGCTATCCGAGAGCAAACGACATCTGCTATATTTGCACCTATCCGATGCAGAAATTGCAGCACAGGCACGTCCATGCGCCATCTTGAAACGCTTCGCTTTGTGGATGTGATCGCGCGTGCCGGGTCGATCCGCAAGGCCGCCGACACACTTGCGATCACCTCAACGGCATTGAACCGCCGCTTGCTGGCGCTGGAAGACGAACTTGGCGTGCCGATCTTCGAGCGCCTGCCGCGCGGTGTGCGCCTGACGGCCGCAGGCGAACTTCTTATCGATCACATCCGCACCCAGATCTCGGATCTGGAACGCGTGCGTTCGCAGATCGCACAACTTGCAGGCGAGCGGCGGGGCCATGTCGCCATTGCCTGTTCGCAGGCACTGCTGCCATTCTTCCTGCCACAACAGATTTCGAGGTATCGCGCGCAGAATCCCGGTGTCACCTTCTCTGTCAATCTGCGCGACCGCGAGGCCGCAGAGGCCGCGCTTATCGATCACTCGGTCGATCTGGCGCTGGTGCTGGAGCCTGTGCGTGTGGCCGACATCTACACGCTCTACAAGGTTCCCCAGCCGATCTCTGCCGTCATGTCTGTGGATCACCCTCTGGCAGCGAAGCCGAAAATTCGTCTGCACGATTGCGTTCCTTACCCGATTGCACTGCCGAACATTCGCTATGGCGTGCGCTATCTGCTGGAGGCGGCGCAGATGCGTGTCTCCTACCGACTTCTGCCTGCGGTTGAATCCGACAGTTTCGAGTTTCTGCGCAATTATGCAGCGGTAGAGCATGTGATCACGTTTCAGGTCCCCATCGGTTTGCCGGACGCGCAGTCCGATTATTCGGTGCCTTTCTGTCATCGTCCGGTAGATGGACGCGACCTTCCGGCGGCATCGCTGTATCTGGCGCAGTTGAAAGGCCGTGTCCTGCCTGTTGCGGCTGCGCGTTTCGCTGAACAGATGATGCGCGAATTTGCCCGGCGATTTGCTGTGTGATGCGCCCCACGCTCAGACCTTCTGGTTCGAGAATTCCTCATACATTCTGATCTTGGCTGCGAGATCGAGCGATTCGGGCTCCTGGACCGGGGTCGGGTTGCCGCCGCCCCCGACAAGCTTCTCCAGCACGGCCCTTGCAGACTCGAACCGGTCCGAGCGCGTGCTCGCAAGGGTCGGGTCGCTATCCCACAACGCGCTTAGCGGGGTCTGGAAACCCGCATTCTTCAGGTCGCGCGCAAAAGCCGTGAATTCCTTCGGGCTACCGATGATCTTGACCACTTCGCCATCAGGCCCGGCGGCCTCACGCGGCAGGATCACTGTCATCGGGAAATTGTCGGCCTCGACGCTGAACGGGTTGCCGGTATCCGCGCCGTGATGGAAGACTTCGGTTCCTTCCTTGCGGTCACAGGCATCGTTGAGCGGTTTGAGCAAATCATTGACGAAATCCGAGGTCACACCCCGGCTGACCACGGGCTTTGTCTCGATCCCGTGTTCTGAGAAAAGTTCGGCCGCTTTTTCGGGGTTGGTGTCGATGAAATGGTCGCAATAGGCTGTCAGCAGATCCGGCTCACCGACGATGTCGAATACCGCGTTTTCGCTGCCGAGGTTTTCGAGCAGAAGCTGGAGAACCTCGCCCTGAACCGCTGTGCGCATGTCGTCGCGGCGGCGTGCGCGGGCCTCGTCCTGTGTCAGCGTGCCGTTTTCGGTCAGGCTCGCATTCATGTATTCAAGCTCGCTTTTCTTCAGCGCGCTGTCGACACCCTTCATGTATTCCTTGTTCGCAGCTATCTTTGCGGCTTCATCAAGCTTCTCCGACTTGCCGGCCATCAACTCTTCAATCAGCGCCTTGTCGCCAACAAGCGTCAACGCCTCGTCGTATTTCGAATCCTTCACAAGTTGATCCAGCTTTGTCTGCATCCGGTGCGTGATGTTGGTCAGCGCGTCATATTCCTTAAAGGACGTGACCTTCAGGTCCGAGGTATGCGCAGGGCCGTAATCCTGCATCCGGGGGGCGACCATCGCAAGGTCGTAATCTGCCGTCACGGCATTGCCCGAGATATTGGCCATCACCTCGACCGGCTTGCCTTTGCCATATTTGCCGTCCTGAAGCTTGGCTTCGAAGATATGAATCTTTCCGTCCACATTCTCGCCCCAGAAATGGAAGGGCTTGTCACTGATCTTGGGGTCCTTGCCGATCATTAGCCCGCTTTCGCCCGGATTATTGAGGAAGTTTCCGTGAATCTCCAGATTGCCGGTCTCCTTCGCCAGAAACTTGATTTGCTCGGCCGAAATCTGGGCGGGAACCTTGGTCGCGACACCCTCCTTTATCGCGATGTCGTTTTTCTTGGTGAAGGCTTTCACGGCTTCCGGATCACCGCCCTTCTTGCCATAGGCCTGATCATGCGGGATAAGCCCGTTCAGTGGCGGCAGGTTCGAACTTTTCGCCTTGATCGACATGTCCTTCGTGCCGAAACCGTCCTTGATCAGCCCGGTCGCCAACGGATTGACGGCACGGATACAGACACAAATCTTCTTTTCCTCGGCGAGCTTCTGCAGGCTGACTGCATGTTCCGCCAG
>SLQN01000067.1 GCA_007131465.1 Paracoccaceae bacterium | reverse complement strand
TTGTCACACGGCAGGATATCAACCTTGACGATGTCATCCGTGTTGCGCCAGAAGTCGATCTGAACACGATCAGCGATCTGGAAGGCACGCTCGAGATGATCCGCGCAGCCGGGCTGATTTGAGCCTGAGCCCGACCATAACCCCGCGTCCGTGGCGTCTGCCACGGGCACGGGTGATCTTCTCGGCCCTCGGTCTGATGGTCGGGGGGTTTATGGTGTTGCCGCTGATCTGGCTTGCAATGCGCGCGGCGCAAGCCGATCTGGCCACGGTCATCGACATGTTCACGCGGCCGCGGACGCTGCAACTGCTGATCAATACACTGCTCCTTGTGGTCTGCACTCTGGCGCTGGCGACAGCAATGGCCCTGCCGCTGGCGTGGCTGGTCAGCCGCACGAACCTGCGCGGGCGGCGGTTGGTGAATATCCTTGCCGTGATCCCGCTGGCCGTGCCCGGTTACGTAATGGCTTATGCGCTGATCGGGTTGTCGGGCAATTTTGGCTTCATGAATCAGGTCTTCGGCGTCACCATCCCCCGCTTGCAGGGGCTTTTGGGCGCGACACTGGCGCTGGCGCTCTATACCTTCCCCTATATCTACCTGAACCTGCGCGCGGCGTTTTCCGGGCTGGACCAGTCGCTGGAAGAGGCCGCGCGCGCCCTTGGCGCAAGCCCGCGTGAGGTCTTCTTTCGCGTCATCCTGCCCCATCTGATGCCAGCGCTTATGGCGGGCTGGCTGGTTGTGGGCTTGTATGTGATCGGCGATTTCGGGGCGGTGGCGCTCATGCGCTTTGAAGTGTTCAGCTATGCCATCTATCTGCAATATTCGGCCATGTTCGACCGGGTCTATGCGGCGTGGCTGGCGCTGATGCTGATTGCGATTGCACTGTCGGTCGTCTGGTGGGAAAGCCGGTTGCGCGAAGGGGCGCATTTCGCGCGCACCGGATCAGGCGCGGGAACCGGCCGCCGCCGTCTGGTCTTGTCGCCCATAGGGCAAGGGCTGGGCTGGGGCTTTGTCGGGCTGGTGGTCATGGCCTCGGTGGGCCTGCCGATTGCGGTCCTCAGCTTCTGGATGGTGCGGCTTGATGACCTGCCAAGCGTTCTGCCCGGACTGGTGCGCGCGTTTTCGCAATCGCTGTCGGTGGCTGTGCCGTCGGCCCTGATGGCCGCAGCCATGGCGCTGCCGATCGCGGTGCTGGCTGTGCGCTACCCCTCGCCGCTTTCGACCTTCATCAACCGGCTGGCCTTTGTCGGCTATGCCGTGCCAGCGCTGGCCTTCGCGCTGGCATTTGTGTTTTTCTCGCTCAACGCCGCGCGGTTTCTCTACCAGACGCAGTTTCTGCTGATCACGGTCTATGCGCTCAGCTTTCTCGCACTCGCGCTGGGGCCCATCCGCTCGGCCCTCTATCAGGCGCGCCCCTCGGTCGAGGAATCGGCCCGCGCGCTCGGGCATGGCCCGTTCTCGGTCTTTGCACGCGTAACCCTGCCAACCATCCGCCCCGGCGTCGTGGCGGGCATGGTGCTGGTGTTCGTGATTGCGATGAAGGAACTGCCCATCGCCTTTCTGCTCGCGCCAACCGGGTTCCGGCCGTTGTCGATCACCATGTTCTCGCGCACCTCGGAAGGCATGTTGATGGAGGCCGCGCCCTATGCCGCAGCGATCATGGCGTTTTCCGCCCTTTTCGTGGGGGTCATTTTGCGCCATGACAAGAAGGGGGGTTAACCCCGCATGAAAGACACCATGAACAGCCTGCCCAAGACATTTTCGTTCAAGATGCCCGCGGATGCCTCGCCGTTGGGCTATCGGACGCGCCCCAAGACCACGCTGCTGAGCGTCGAGAAACTACGCAAGAGTTTTGCCGCAGCCGAGGCTGCTGCGGTCGAACGGGTCAGCTTCGATCTGGGCGAGGGCGAAATGATGGCCCTGCTTGGCCCTTCGGGCTGCGGCAAGACGACCACGCTGCGCATGATTGGCGGGTTCGAGCACCCCGATGAAGGGTGCATTCACCTGCGCGGGCGCGATATCACCCATCTGCCACCCGAAGCACGCGGCATCGGCTTCGTGTTTCAGGATTACGCCCTGTTTCCGCATCTCAACGTGCTGGACAATGTGAGGTTCGGGCTGCGCAAGATGGCGCGCCCGGATGCCGAGACCCGTGCACGTGAAATGCTGGCGCTGGTCGGGCTGGAGGGTCTGGACGCGCGCAAGCCGCATGAACTCTCAGGCGGGCAGCAACAGCGCGTGGCACTGGCCCGCACGCTGGCCGTAGCACCACCGCTGGTGCTGCTGGACGAGCCGTTTTCGAACCTTGATGCCGCGATGCGCGTGGAAACCCGGCAGGAAGTGCGCAAACTGCTGAAAGCGGCAGGGTCGGCGGCAATTCTTGTCACCCATGATCAGGAAGAGGCGATGGCCGTGGCGGACCGTATCGCGGTCATGGAGAAGGGCCGTGTCATCCAGATCGGCACTCCGGACGAGATTTACCGCAACCCGGTTTCTGCCTTTGTCGCGTCCTTCATGGGGCGCTCGAACATCCTGCCCGGCACAGCCTCGGGCATGGAGGTGAAGACCGAGTTCGGAACCCTGCCCCTGTCGCGCGCGGCCAATGGGGCCGTGTCGCTGTCAGTGCGCCCCGAACAGATCATGCTGGAAGCCGACCCGGACGGCCCTG
>SLQN01000171.1 GCA_007131465.1 Paracoccaceae bacterium | reverse complement strand
GCGCGCGCCTCCAAGGCAGAAGCGCTGGCGCAGCCGGTCGCGCGCCGTGCCGCGCCCGACCGCCGCGAGCATCAGCGCGCCATCGGCATCGGGCGCCAGCGCCAGTTCTCCGGGACGGGCGGCAAAGCCCAGCGCGTCAAGCCAGGCGCGCACGCGGCGCGGCTGCATGTCTGTCCAGCCGTCAATATTCTCTGCATCGACCAGATGCAGATCGACGGCCGCGCCTGTCTCGGGGGCGAAGGCGAGCGGGTCGAGGGGGCTGTCTTGGGTCATGCGGGATGTCGCCTTTGGCTGTTCGGGTGCGACCTTATCGCCGGGGCAGGCTGGGGAAAAGGGGTTTCACCTCCCCCTCGCTGCCGGGCGCGGGGGCAGGCTGCGCGCAGGGCGTGCCGATGCGACAGCGGGGCGGCGTTGCCCCGTGTCTCTGCCCCAAATTGCTGACCCGTCGGACCGCGCGCCTCAGCCCTCATTCTCGGGCATGAGCGAGGAATGATGTTCGATGATCCTCCAGCCGTCGGCATCCTTGCGATAGACGAAGGTAAAGCGTCCGATCAGGTGGTGCACGCCGCCCTCCATCTGGACCTCGAAACTGTAGATCCCGGAATTTATTCCGATCGGGCCATGAAGCCTGATGTTCTCGTGCAGGATCGTGGCCTTGGGTCGAAAGCTCAGGAACACCCTGAAATATTCCGCGATGGCCTCGGGCGTCTGGCAAATCTCTTTCGAGAGGGTTGGCAGCAGGGTCGCATCCTTGGCATAAAGGGCGGCGACCTTGTGCGCATCTTCGGTCAGAAGCGTATCGTTCCATAGTCGCAGTAACGGGGCGATTTCCTGGCGGGCGGCTTGCGTCTCGGGCATGGTGGGGTCTTTCCAATGGGCACAATGGCATGGACAGGCGCGGCACGGGCGTTACGTCATGCGCCGCGTCATTGGAATGGCTCTAATGGATAAATTCAGATTTTGAAATACGAAATCCCGCTCTGCCCGCTATGCGACCGTCCAATCCCGCCGGATGTGCCACAAAGCCATCATCACCTGACCCCGCGGCTGCGCGGTGGCAAGGGCGGGCCGGTGGTGCTGCTGCATCATGTCTGCCACCGCGAAATCCATGCCACGCTTGGCGAAACCGAACTTGCGCGGCATTACAACACCATCAGCGCCTTGCGCAGCCATCCGCATCTGGCAAAATTCATTGCCTGGGTCGCGCGCAGGCCCCCGGACTTTGCGTCGAAACTGCCCGGAAAGCGCCGCAATCGGCGGCGTTAAACCCGGGTTAAGACCTTGGTGCGAAACTGACGTCCCGAGATGTATGATTTGCGTGGGGCGTGGTGATGCAAGTATCTGGCGAATGCGAAGACCGATCCAGCCGCAGCGCACTGCGGCTGGCGGCGCGGCAGGACCGTCTGGGTATTATCGCCAATCCTGCGCAGGTGGATCTGCCTGTCCTGCCGCCGCGCGATGTCTGGACACGCTGGCCGAAACTGCGCTCCGCACGCAGACGCGACGCCCTGCGCGACCCATCGCCGGAACGCTGGCTCGCGCATGATCCGATACTGAGCGGGCAAAAGCTGGAAGCCTTCATGTCCGAACTGCGCAACGGGCCGGAGGATCCGGTCGCCGGGGATACGCCGAACGGGGCCATCAAGGTCGCTGGCAGCGGCCCCGACCGGCCACACGGGCGCGCAGGGAAGTTGCCTGCGGGCGCGCTGCCCGCCTTGCTTGTTGCGCTGGCCCTTGTCGCCGGACTGCTCGCCTGGGCCTATGGGGGCGCAGGGTGACAGCGCTTGTGTGATTGCGGTGTTCAGGCGCTCCAGTCGCCGCCACACAGCCATCATGGACAGACAAGCAATCGCATGCGGGCATTCCTTCGGAGCCGGATCAGGTTCCGGCAAGGATCACTCCGCTTCAGTCCGTATCGGATGACAGGAATGCCTTCGCCTGGCGCGCGAAAAGATTTGCGTAGCGGCCATTTCGGGCGACCAGCTCCTCATGCGTTCCGGCCTCAAGGACGCGACCCTTGTCGAGCATGTAGATCCTGTCGGCCATACGGATCGTCGACAGACGGTGCGAAATGATCAACGCCCCGCGCCCTTCCAGGCGCTCTGTGAAATTCTCGAAAAGTTCGGCTTCAGCGCGTGGATCAACTGCACTTGTCGGTTCATCCATGATGATGAATTGCGACTTGGGAAAGAACGCCCGCGACAGCGCCACACGCTGCCACTGCCCAAGGCTGAGTTCGCGACCATCGTCAAACAGGCGCGTCAGGGGCGTCTCCATCCCCTTGGGAAGCTCCCGAATGAACGCACTCGCGCCGCCAAGATCGGCCGCATGGGAAATGCGCGGGTCATCCGGGCTGGCCTCGATATCGCCAAAGCGAATGTTCTCGCCAGCCGTTTCAGCATACCGGGCGTAATCCTGAAAGATCACACTGAACAGGCGTCGATACGCCGCCGGATCAAATTCCCGAATATCGATCCCGTCGAGCGTGACGCGTCCCGCATCGGGGTCGTAAAGCCGACACAGCAGCTTTATGAGCGAGGTTTTCCCTGATCCGTTCTCGCCCACAATCGCCGTCACCTTGCCTGCGGGCAGTTCGAAATCCACCTCCGTCAGGGTCGCTTCATGATTGCTCGGATAGCTGAAACCGACCTGGTGGAAACGAATGCCCTCGCGCACAGGATGCG
>SLQN01000006.1 GCA_007131465.1 Paracoccaceae bacterium | reverse complement strand
TCAGCCGATATGAGAGAAGCATCGAGGGGGAGGGTCATCGAGCGTGTCTGCGCCCGGATGCAGGCTAGGGCCTGCTGCATCTGCTGTGTGCTTGCGACTTTTGGCGTGATGCTTTGTGCTTTCTCAGGTCCAGCATGAGCAGAACCATCGACATGATCAACATACCGCATGTGTCGCTTACTTACAATCAAATTGTTGAATATGGATGCTGTGCTGGCCTAGCTCTTACGGTGCGCGATGCGCAGCTTGTGCGTCTTGCCGTCGCTTGGCGAAAAGCTTGCGGCACTCCGCACCTGGTCCGAATTTCTGCGACCATCTCTATTCCCGCAAGAGTCTGTTCCGCTGGTGACTAAAATGGTCGCATTGCTCAGCATGAAAATCCCAAGCGTGACGGTAGATTAAGACCCGGAAATGGCCCGAGAATCGTAGGTCAGACAGTTCTACATGACTGGTCAGGATCGGATCAGCCTGTAATCGACCGGAGGTTATGCACCCGGCCACCTGTGCGCAGCGCGATTAGACGCAGCAAAACTGGCTTAACATTAGGTTTGAGTAATGCTGCGCGTCTCAGGGCGAGTAGCTTGGCTCGATCTTTCCGGTCAGCAGATCCCGGATCTGCTTTGCGCAGCGGGCAGCATTGTCGCTGACATCTGCGGCTACGACCTTCAGATAATGACGGTTGACATACCCGTCATGCAGCCGGGCGATCATCGCCCCACAGCGGGCCTCCAGTGTTGCATGATCCCAGCACAAGTCTGCCACATCATTATACCTCAGTCCGGGGTGATACTGCACCACCCCCGGCAATCCGCGATACCACGCCCGCCCGAATGTCAGCGCTGGCTTGCCCAGACGGATGGCTTCCCATCCGGCAGTTCCGGTCACACAGGCGACAAACCGGGCATTGGCCGTCAGCGCGTGGGTATTGGCGTGGGAGGGTAGAAATTGCAGCGCTGGAATGCGGCGCAGCCTGTGAAAGAACATTGGCCCGCGATTATGTCCGCCCTGTTTGGGGTTCTCCTTGACCAGAAGTCGGACACCTTCTGGCAGCATGTCCGCAAGATGTTCGATGGCCAGTGCCTGATCGGCATAGAAGCCGCCCAGCGCGCCCGTGGTCATTTCGGGTTCATATTGCAACGGAAAATAGACGTAATCTCCACCCAGGTCGACGATGGCGTCCTCGTATTGCAGCAGGTGTTCGAAATAGGCCAGATCGCGGATGTGAAAAAATTTCGCGAACGGGTTGCGCCAATCCGGCAGACCCGCGCTGGCGGCCCGCGCGCGCGCCAAAAGCGCGAACAACCGACTGGGCTTGAGCAAAGCTGCGGGCTCTCGCCACACCTGCGACGCAAGGATGGTCAGTGCGGATCTGGCAGACAAGTGCCCCGACCGCGTCTTTTCCTGGCCGACACCTTTCATGTAGAACAGATCGGGTCGCTGTGTCTGGTCGATCGGCAGGGGGGGCGCGTCGCCCGCCGGGAAATAGCCGAGATGATCCAGATCCGCCATTGACGCGAATTTTTCCGGAAATTGTGACTGCGTCAGGATCACGACCCTCAACCCCATTGCGCGCGCCAATTGATAGGCGATCGTGTCATAGCCCAGATGCGGTATCTCGAAAAACAGCACATGGGTCACGGCAGCCTCGGTCATCCGGCGCGCCATGGCATCGGCAAGGATGTGGAAGTAATCACAGTATTCGTGCAGGTGACGGATCGGATGCGGCCGGGGATCGTTGATCGCATCACGCCGTTCCAGATGGGTGACGAATTCCGTCATGGCCTCAGGGTAATGTGGGGACTGGAACAACACCATGGCCGCGCCAGTGTGTCGATCATCGGTCATCATATGGCCCGAGCGCCCTTGCTTGCGCGACATGCGGCTGAGCGAAGTGCCCTTGAAGTCTGCCTCTGTGCCGCCGATGTGCAACGCCACGGTCATCTCATCGGGCGCAAGCGCCTTGAGCTGTTCAATGATCTTAGCGTTGGATTTCGACATCGCAACGCACATCAGCCGGATTGTCACGCGATCATTCCCCTGTTACCAGCCCGGCAGGCAGTAGCCATTTGACCGCCGAACTGCAAGGCGAACCCTTGCATTTGCCCGGTGTGCATCGGATGGTGGCGCATCAATCTTGGCAGCAGGCTGGCCACATGACCGAAGGCGATCCTGACACAGGCGCGCGCATGCATTCCTGGGCACGGGAGCTGTGGCCAATCTGTCGCTCCATCACCGGGCCGGGAATCCGCCAGACGTTGGACTGGCTGGAGGCGCGATTGCCAGGGCTCACGCGTCACAGCTTTCAGACCGGCGAACAGGTCTTTGATTGGACCGTGCCGCAGGAATGGCACATCCGTGATGCCTGGATTGAACATGAAAGCGGCCAGCGGTTCGCAGAATTTGCGCGCAACAACCTGCATGTCCTCGGCTATTCCGGCCCACTGGATACCGAGATGTCGCGCGCCGAGCTTCTGCCCTTGATCTATAACCAGCCAGAGCAGCCGGATCTCATTCCCTATGTGACCAGCTATTACAGCCCCCGCACCGGGTTCTGCATGGCCGAGTCCGAAAAGCAGCGGCTGCCCGAAGGCCGCTACCGGGCCGTGATTGACGCCAGCCTGTCAGATGGCGCGCTGGTGCTGGGCGAACTGTTGATTGCAGGGCAAACAACGCAGGAGGTGCTGTTCTCGACCTATATC
>SLQN01000179.1 GCA_007131465.1 Paracoccaceae bacterium | reverse complement strand
TGGGCGAGGACGGGCATGGCGCGGCACGGCTGATGCGGGCCGCACCCGAAGACGCGCTGGCGTTTCATCGCGTGGATCCGCGTGTCAATTCCAACCGGGCCGAGGGGCCGGAGCTGACAGCCCCGCTGGATGCAGACGCATGAGCGCGCATGCGGGGCATGGCCCCTGCCCTTTGGTTCCGTCCGCGCGATGACCCGCCACGCGCCCCATATCAGGCTTGGCCTGATCCTGTCGCTGCTGGCGCTGTCGTTCTGGCAAAGCCGCGACTTCCAGCAGATCGCCGCCGGTATCGCCCTGTTCCTGCTGGGCATGGTGATGCTGGAAGACGGGTTCAAGGGTCTGGCGGGGTCAGTGCTGGAACGCTTGCTGGCGCGCGCCACGGCCAGCCTGCCGCGCGCAATGGCGTTCGGAGTGCTTTCGACCAGCATAACGCAATCAAGCTCGCTTGTCTCGGTCATCGCGATCTCGTTTCTCAGTGCCGGGCTGATCTCGCTTCAGGGGGGCCTGGGGATCATTTTCGGGGCCAATCTGGGCACGACAACCGGGGCCTGGCTGATTGCCGGGGTCGGGCTGAAGGTGGATATCGCGGTCTATGCCATGCCGATGCTGGCCTTTGGGGCCGTGCTTCTGTTCCAGACTGGCCCGGCGCTGCGCGGGGCGGGGCAGGTGCTTCTGGGGATCGGGCTGGTCTTTCTGGGCATTGCCTTCATCAAGAACGGGTTTGACGCGTTCAGCGCAGGCTTCGACCTGACCACATTCGCGCTGGCCGGGCTTGCGGGCCTGGCGGTCTATACGCTGCTGGGCGCTGCGGCGACGGTGGTCATGCAATCCAGCCACGCGACCATGCTCTTGGTCATCACGGCGCTGGCCAGCGGCCAGATCGGCTATGACAATGCGCTTGCCGTCGCAATCGGTGCGAATATCGGCACGACTGTCACGGCGCTGATTGGCGGGGCATCGTCGAATTATCAGGGCAGAAGGCTGGCGCTGGGGCATCTGATCTTCAATGCCGCCACGGCCCTGACAGCGCTTGCGCTGATCGTGCCGCTGCGCATGACCGTTGACTGGATCAGTGACATCCTGGGCATCGGCGCACAGGATTACGCCCTGCGTCTGGCGGTGTTTCACACGCTGTTCAACTGTCTTGGCATCGCGCTGATGGTTCCGCTGATGGGGCGGCTCTTGCAGTTTCTGGAACGCCGCGTCGCCGCGCCGGCCTCGGATGTCAGCCAGCCGCGCTTCCTCAATGCCGGTCTGGGCACGTTTCCGGCCACGATCCTGACCGCCCTGCGCAATGAATTGCGCCATCTGCACGACAACGCCGCCGGGCTGATCTGCGCCGGGCTGAACCTGCGGCTGGACGATCTGACCCGGTCGAAGGACCTGGGCCTGACTGTTGCGCGCGCGCGCGACCCGATCGGGCTGGATTTCGACCGCCGCTACCGTGACAAGGTCAAGAACCTGCATGTCGCGATTCTCGCGTTCTGCACCCGCAAGGCAGTTCTGCCCCTGCCCCCGGCGGCGATGACCCAGATGCAGGAATTGCGCGATGCCGCACATGCTCTGGTGCGTGCGGTCAAGGCTGTCAAGCATATGCGCCCCAATACCCAGCGCTTCACCACATCTGACAGGGGCAAGGTGACAGAGCTGTATGACGGGTTGCGCCTTGAGATTGCCCATGTGCTGGTCGAGATTGCACGGCTGGACGCGGCCACGCCCGAGGACCGCTCGACGCTCTGGATCGAGGCAGAGCGCACTGTGCTGGCCCAGCGCGGACACACCACGTCGCGAGCCGTGGAAACGGCGTTGCAGCAGGGCGCGCTGTCGCCTGCGGATGCGACCTCGTTTCTGAACGATGCGGGCTATGCGTTCGAGGCGGTGCGCGCCCTGCTGGATGCGGCGCATCTGACATATCGACCGGAAAACCTTGCCGAGGCAGAGATCGAACGGTTGCTGGAAAGTGACGCGGAAGACCACAGCCCGGACGACAATAACGCATTGTCATGAAACTGTTGCACTTGCGGCGCAAGCTGCGCGCGCGAGGTGCAGCATGGATGTCGAAAGACTGACCGAGAAGCTTGACGCCTATCTGGCCCGACTGAAGGCTGGAGAAGCCCAGAAGATCAGACCGGGCGATCTGGAAAAGGTGATCGCCAGGCTGCAGGTGCAGCGCAGCGCCCTGGCGGATGAGGCCGCCCGCACACCCGAGCAGGCCGACCGGTTGCAAGCGCAGATCGACAGCGCCGACGCGTTGCTGCAACGCGCTGCATGGTTGCTGACCGAATTGTCAGGGACAGGCGCGCCCGTGACGCCTGACCGCCGCAAGGATTGACGCGCCGCACCCGGCCCGCTAGCGCTGGAGCATGGCAACCGGCGGGGGCGGGCGGCAATGGATGGCTTGAACAGCACAGAACGGTTGCACCGCGCGACAGCGCTGCTGGCGGAACTGGTGGCCTTTCCGTCCATCTCGACCGATGGCAACCGCGCCATCACCGAATATCTGGCGGAGCTGCTGGAGGCTTGCGGCGCAAGGGTCTGGCTGGAGCCGGACGCGACCGGCGCGAAGCTCAACCTCTTTGCGACGCTTGGGCCAGAACGCGCGGGCGGGGTCATCCTGTCGGGGCATACGGATGTCGTGCCCGTGGCCGACCAGCCCTGGACCAGCGACCCGTTCACGCTGACCGAACGCGATGGCAAGCTGT
>SLQN01000299.1 GCA_007131465.1 Paracoccaceae bacterium | reverse complement strand
GACGCGCCGACCCCGGACCAGAAACGAAAGCGAGGCGACCGTGTCAGCGGCAGACATCTATTCGCCCGATCCGAACCTGCTGGAGCGCAAGTTCGCCTTCTATCTGGCGCAGCGCGGCCCCGACACGGGCGGCACGGATCATCCATCGCCCGAACAGGTGCGGGGGATCATCAGCGTCACGTGGTGGTGCATCGGCCTGGCAGCGCTGGCCGGTATTATATCCGGCGGGATCATCGGCGGCGCGGAAATCTGGATGCGTCATGGCATTTTCGACGGCATGGACGATATCGGCTGGCGCGAGGCCTGGCCCTACTGGGCGGGTTTCTATGCCTTTGCAGGGGTTGTCAGCGCAGTCGAGATCGCTTTTCTGTATGCGCTGGCGCTCAAGGGTATCGCGCGCATCACGCGCCATTCCGGTCTGAAACTGACGGGCGATCAGCATGAGGGTTTCTTCGCGCACAGTCTTGCCCGCGCCGGGCTGGAATTCCCCAACCCGCAGGTCACTATCTACGGCATCGACCCCTATGCCCATGTCGCGAACTGGAAGCTGACGGTGCTTAATCTGGCCTACAAGCTGAAGGTCGGGGTCAGCAGCTTCATCCTGCGGGTCTTTCTGCGTCGGGTGGCCGCGCGCATGGCAATCCGAGGCATGGTCCCGCTGATCGCGGGCCCGCTTTATGCGGTATGGAACGCCTATATCATC
Organism: Paracoccaceae bacterium; assembly: GCA_007131465.1. Lineage (GTDB taxonomy): Bacteria > Pseudomonadota > Alphaproteobacteria > Rhodobacterales > Rhodobacteraceae > Roseinatronobacter. Next base: position 10,008 of record SLQN01000299.1, on the reverse strand, counting down.
CGGCGAATCATGCTGGAGGCGCGCTTGCGCACGCTTGGGCCATTTGTCGTTGATACCGTGATGGCCGCGCATTTCAACAGCCCAGATGATCTGGACGAGCCGGAATCCGACGTCCTCTGGCAAGCTGCGGGCGAGATGATGACGCAGGGGCGCGATGCCCATCCCAACCAGATCTATCTGATGACCCTCCTGCGAAAGACCCTGAAGCGCGATGCTGACACTGACCTTGACTGGCCTACCATGCGCCGCCATCTGAAAGCGCTGGACATTGCGGCGCAGACCCGTGTGCTGGATGTTCTGACAGTGTCCTGCCTGATCGGCTCGCGCATCCGCAAGGAGCAGACAGAGTTTCTGCGTGACGCGTCTGAGGACTGTGGCGTCAAGCTGGATGCAGACCGGTTGCAGGCCCTCTGCAAGGCATTCAAGCGCGGAGATGTGGTCACGGGCAACATGCTTGCCGACACGCGCAGCAAGGCTTCCTTAGTTGCGGGATGATCGCTCGGGGCGCGGTCAGTCGCTGTCTTCGGGGGGGCGCAGGCCGGCAACTTCGGCCGCGGTCATCGTGTCGGGATAGTCATGGCCGAAATTGCTGCGCACATAATTCGTGACCGAGGCCACCTGTTCGTCCGACATCATGTGCCCGAAGCGCGGCATTCCGTGATAGCCGGTCAGGATGACACCGGCGAGGAAGTGCTTCGAGCGCATCTTGGGATTGCCTGCAAGCGGTGGATGTGCGCCCGCGCCCATCGCGCCCTTTGCGTCCTCCATATGGCAGGCCTGACAGGTTGTGCGATAGAGGGCTTCACCATCTGTCTGGGTGAAGCGGTCGGGGTCTTCGGAGAACCGCGTCAGGCGCGGTCCGGTGTCCTGCGCGGGCGGCGTTGCCTCTTGCGCCGGGGCATTCGTGGCCAGCAGGCAGATCGCGGCGACCGAATAAAGCAGTTTCAGGGTCATCTCAGGCGTTCTCCCTCTGATCCAGACGCTTGATCGCATCAAGGGCGGACAGCAGCGACCCCTCCAGCCAGGCCGGGATATGCGAGCAATGCTCGCCCGCCAGAACCAACCGGTTGTCGATCTCGCACAGCCTGCGGTAATGAATGTCGCGCAGGTCGTCCGTCCATTGGCCGTAGCAGCCCAGCGACCAGTCCACCCGATGCCAGACCCAGGATGTGCCCGAGAGGAATTCAGCGTCATATTGCGGGTGGATCTGACGGCCGAGTGCAAGGGCTGCGTCAATGCGTTCCTGCGGGGTCATGGATGACCACGAATAGGTGAAGCTGCGCCCGCCGGTGGCCGTGTCATAGGCGGCTTGCAGGACGGCCGGACCTTCAGACAGGAAGCCGTAATTGGGATAGGCGATCTGCACCAGCGGCAGGTCGGTATAGCTGACCCCGCCAAGAATGCCGTCATCCTCTTCCCAGAAGCGGCGCCGGAATTCCAGCCCGACCTTGAAGGCCGAGGCATAGGGGACCGCAGCAATCGCCTTGCGCATCGCGTCTGAGCAATCGACCTCGAGCTGCGCGAGAACCGACAGCGGAATGGTGCAGATGCACCAGTCGGCGGTTTCCTCGCGCACCGTGCCGCCGCGCCCGCCATCTTCATAGGTGACAGTGACACTGTCATCCCCCTGCGCAATGCGGATGACGCGGGCGTTTAACTGGACCACATCCTCGACCTCTCGTGCGAAAGCGTCGGTGATGGCGTCCATGCCGCCTGCGGGTTCGAACATCGGTGGCTCGAAACTGTAGCTGTTGAAGCCGAAAAGCTGTCCCCACAACCCCGATTGCAGCAAGGCCGACAGGTCTGTCGGTTGCGAAGGGCTGGCTTCGGGCATCAGCCCGCCACCGGGGGGAATATCCCAGCCGCGCACCCCGCCCGTGGCATCGCTGGCGCGGTAGGTGTAGTCTCCATTCAGCACGCCCCAGCCCTTCAGCCCTTCCAGCAGCTTTTCGCGGTCCTCAAGGGTCACAGCCTGATCCAGACCGCCTTGATTGAGCGCCTTGGCCAGCAGTTCGGATACATGGCCGCGCATGTCCTTCTCCACGTCGCCGATCCGCTGCGGCTGGCCGCCAAACGCGTTCGGGGAATGCAGGAACGCGCGGTTGTTCTTGATGATGAAGGGATGCAGCGCCACGCCCAGCCTGCGGCAATAGTCGAATACGGCGCGGTGATGGACGGGCAGCCGCCACGGACCTGCATTCAAGTAGCCGTCGCCCTGAAAATCGCAGGTAATCTCGTGCCCGCCCATTTCGGTATAGCGGTCGCCGCCGCGCAGTGTCAGGCAACGCCCGCCGGTCCGGTCCTGATATTCGAGGATCTTCACGTCATAGCCCGCGCGCTGCATTTCATAGGCAGCAGCCATCCCGGCGATCCCGGCCCCGAGGATCAGCACGCGCCGCCCCGTGCGGGGGCCTTGCAAATTGGGCGGGCCTGCATAACCGGATTCACCCGCGAAGCCCATACTGGTCATCGCCTGATACATCGCCGCCGCGCCGGCGACCTGTCCGATCATCGTCAGCAACTGGCGGCGGGTGGGGTTGAAGTGTCGCATCGTCATGTTTGCATCCCCGATTTCCGTTTCAGCCCCCGCCGCCGGGCCAGCCACCACCAGATCAGACCCCCGCCCATCACAAGCACGATAAAGCCAATGGCCCCGACCCAGGCCGCCACCTGCAATGTGCGCAAGGGGCCGGGCATTGCGTCAGCGGGGGCGATGGCGCTCTCGACATCCGCGCCTGTCAGCGCGCTGTTTTCGCGCCCGCCGAAGGTCGTGCGGGTGTAGTTTGCCAGCGTGGCGATCTGATCATGGCTCAACTCATCTGAGAAACCCGGCATCGCAGGCATGCGGTAAAGCTTGCCCGCAGGCACGCCCTGCGCCAGCACCAGCAGCAGATTGCGCGTATCTTCGCGGCGGAGCGCGGCATTTTGGGCCAGCGGTGGATAAAACGCCTGCGGCTGGCCCTGGCCGGTCACACCGTGACAGGCCGCGCAATGGTCGAGATACAGATGCTCCGGCTCCGACAGATCGGTCCGCCCCAATGCCTCGGTCATCTCTGCGCGGATCTGGTTGTAGCTGTGCCGGGGCGTGTCGCGCTCGGCCTCCGGGACCAGCAGGGGGATATCCTGATCGCGCGTTTCGACCGCCGGGATGGTTTTCAGATAGGACGCGATTGCGACTAGGTCTTCCTCGTCCAGATGGCTGGTCGCGTGCTGCACGAACTCTGCCATTGGCCCTGCGGCCTGAATGATGTTGGCCGCCGTCCCCATGCGCAGATACTCCACGATGTCCTGCGTGGCCCATGCGCCAAGCCCGCTGACAGGGTCGGATGTCAGGTTCGGGGCCAGCCAGCCGTCGATTACCTCGCCTGCCAGATACAGGTCGTTTTGCACGGCGAACAGGTCGTTTCGCGGGGTATGGCATTCGCCGCAATGGCCCAGATGATCGACCAGATAGGCGCCGCGGCTCAGGACCGGGTCATCGAAAACCGGCCTTTCAAGGTCGTCCAGATAGAGCCAGTTCCACGCCATCACACCGGTACGGATGTTGAAGGGAAAGGGCAGGTCAGTCTGCTCCTCGGTGTCCTCTTCGACAGGTTCCTGATCCATCAGCCAGACAAACAGCACATCGATATCGGCATCGCTCATCCCACGAAAGGATGCATAGGGCATGGCCGGATAGAGCCTCCGGTCGGGGCTGACGCCGTCGCGCAACACGCGGGCGAGATCGTCCCGGTCATAGCCGCCAATGCCATGATCCCGTGACGGGCTGATATTGCTGGCAACAATCGTGCCCATGGGCGTTTCGACCTGATAGCCGCCTGCCAGATCCTCGCTATGGCACGACATGCAGCCAGCGGCCCGCGCGACATATTCGCCGCGCGCGGTGTGCTCCTCCCGGGTCTCGGCCAGCCCCGCACTGGCCAGACACAGGGCCCCCAGCGCGGTCACGCCAGCGCAAAGAAGCGCCTCCGGGGATACGGGCATAGTCTTGTGGTTGGCATGGCGATAGGCCAAGCCGTTGGCCGACAGCGGTGGCAGGCTGCAAAAGGGCCTGCCCGCAAACGGGTCGTGCGCGTTCGGGTCTGGCGCTTCAAGCCCATGCATGTCTTCATTCACCTGCCGCATCCCCTCAGATCATTGCCAAGTGCTAAACGCTGTCCGGCCGGTCTAGTTCCACGCCATGCTGTCGGAAGGGGGTATCGCGCAGGCGCGATCACGCTGTTTCACAGCGACCAGGGGATCTTTGCCGCTCGCAATCTCGTGCAGGGTGAATATTGGAACGCCTGCGCAAGGCAGGTGTTGTTCAGGCAGAGTTTACGGCGCTTGCCGCAATGCCTGCGCGTCCTGATCACCCTCCTGCGCAGGTAGCGCGCGCCCTCTCGCCTGAAAGGCAAATCCTATGAACGATGACCAGATGACGAAAACCTCGAAACCCATGGATGAGGCGGCCTCGACAGTTGGCAGTCTGGCGTCAGACTTCCGGGCCGCTGCGTCGCACAAATATGACGAGGCAAAGAAACAGGCGCAGACGATGGCGGATGATGCCAAATCCGATGTTGCCGATGAGGTCAACGACGTGGCCTCGGCGCTGCGCCGCGCCTCAGAGGAATTGCGCACCGGGTCCGCGCAGGAACGTACCCTTGCGCAGATCGCCAATACAATTGCCGACGCTTCGGATTCGATCCGTGACAAGGACCTGGGCGAGATCGTGGCGATGATCAGCCGCACCGGCCGCCGGAACCCGGTGCTGTTTCTGGGCGGGGCTGCGCTGCTGGGCTTCGCGGCCAGCCGCTATGCGAAGGCGTCCGGCGGACATACGCACAGCCCGGAATCGCAGGAATACGAACGCAAAACGGCACAGCACAGCGACTTTGTCTCCGAAGGCAACCCGAACACGCAACCCGTGGTCACCACCCCATGAGTGCTGCGGAGGACCCCCCCAGATCGGCGCGCGAAATGATGTCTGACATCATTGGACATGTCAGCAGCCTGATGCGCGGCGAGGTAGATCTTGCGCGTGCAGAAGTCTCCGAGAGCCTGGACAAGCTCAAGGCTTCGCTGGCCGTCATGGGCCTCGCGCTCGTGCTGGCGATCGTCGGTCTCAACGTGCTGGCTGCGGCGCTTGTCGTGTTCGTGACCGAGGCGGGACTGGAACCGCATTGGGCATCCCTTGTGGTTGGCCTTGCCCTGCTTGTGATCGCCTTCGCTGTCTTCAGTTCAGCCAAATCCGCCCTTCAAAAGGTCAGCTTCATGCCGACCCGTTCCGCGCAGAATGTCAAGCGGGATGCATCAGCCATCAAGGACTCACTCAATGACACATGATACCCGCACCGTCGACGAGATCGAACGCGATATCTCCCATGAACGCTCGCAGATGAGCAGCACGATTGATGAGCTGCAAAAGAAGTTCTCGGTCGATGCGATCACGGACGATCTTGGACATATGATCCGTGATATCGGCAATGACTTTGGCGACACCATGCGCCGGACCGTGGGGCGCAACCCCGCCGCCATGGTCATGGTGGGCGCTGGGCTGGCATGGCTTGTCCTCGGGGCCAACCGCAATACCCCTGAAAGCCGGGCGACTCCGCGTTACGGCAGCAGCCGCCGCAATATTGGCCAGGCCATGTCCGATGATGAAGGGGCATGGTTCGGTTCGGCGCGGCGCAATCGGCAGGGCTATGGCTCGGGCCAAAGCGGGGCCATGGGAAATGGTGCAGGCGGCATGATGGACCGCGCGAAGCACGTTGCTGATGACACCGCTAGCAGCATAAGCGACACTGCGTCTGACGTGTCGGATTGGCTGTCGCATGGGCTGGAAGATTTGTCTGATGCGGCGAAAACCCGCGTGATGGCGGCGCGGCGTGCAGCCCATGACGCCCGCGACGCGTCGGAAGCCGCCATGCATCGGGGTGCCGGGGCTGCCAGGGATCTGTTCAGGGATCAGCCGCTGGTCGTGGGCGCGCTGGCCGTGGCTTTCGGGGCCGCGGTTGGCAGCATGCTCCCGCATAGCAGGCTCGAAGACGACACGATGGGCGCGCATAGCGACCAGCTTTTCAGGGATGCGCAGGCCGTCTACCGCGAAGAGCGCGACCGGGCGATGGCGGCCCTCAAGGGCGTGGCCGGTGATGTGAAGGACGAATTCGACGATGCCGCATCCGACCTGAAAGCCGAAGCCAGAGACGCGATGCCCGATGCAAGGAATGTCGGTGAAGTCGTTGCCGACCGCGCGTCAGATGCTGCGAAACGGGTCTATGGCAACGCGAAGGAAACCTACGACAACAATGGATCGGACCGCAGCAACGTCTGATGCGCAAGGTCCGGGCGCGCGCGCGTCCGGAGCCGTCCTTCCTGATATCCAGGCTGATGCCAGTGTTTTCCCAAAGGATGCCCCCCATGGCCGACCCGACCAAGCAGACCGCCGACTTCGATGCCCTGATCTCCGAGACCGGTGCGGGGGGCGAAGTGCATCAGCAAGCGCGCGATGACGGCGAACGCCTGACCACCGCGCAGGGTGTGGTGATTGCCGATAACCAGAACTCGCTGCGCGCGGGCGCACCCGGCCCGACCCTGATGGAAGATTTCGCGATGCGCGAGAAAATCTTCCATTTCGACCATGAACGCATCCCCGAACGCGTCGTCCATGCGCGCGGCTATGGCGCGCATGGGACTTTCACCTGCACCCGCGCACTGGGCGATGTGACGCGCGCCGCGCCCTTCGCCAGTGAAGGCAAGGAAACCGAGGTGTTCGTGCGCTTCTCGACTGTCGCGGGCAGCAAGGGCTCGCCCGATCTGGCGCGCGATGTGCGCGGTTTCTCGGTCAAGTTCTACACGGACGAGGGCAACTGGGATATCGTGGGCAATAACATCCCGGTCTTCTTCATTCAGGACGCGATCAAGTTCCCCGATCTGGTCCATGCCCTGAAACCCGCCCCCGACCGGGGGTTTCCGCAGGCGCAATCGGCGCATGACAATTTCTGGGACTTCATCTCGCTGACCCCGGAAGCGATGCATATGGTCATGTGGCAGATGTCCGACCGCACGATCCCGCGCTCCTTCACCACGATGGAAGGCTTCGGAGTGCATACCTTCCGGTTTGTGAATGCCGAGGGGAAATCCACCTTCGTCAAGTTCCACTGGAAGCCGCGCATGGGCCTGCAATCGGTGGTCTGGGATGAGGCGGTCAAAAGCAACGGGGCCGACCCCGACCGCCACCGACGCGATCTGTGGGACGCCATAGACCGGGGTGATTTCCCGCAATGGGATCTGGGCGTGCAGATGTTCGATCAGGACTTCGCCGATGGCTTTGCCTTTGACGTGCTGGACCCGACCAAGATCATCCCCGAGGAAGACTGCCCGGTCGACCTGATCGGCACATTGCGGCTGGACCGCGCCGTGGACAATTTCTTTGCCGAGACAGAGCAAGTGGCCTTCTGCACGGCCAATGTCATTCCCGGCATCGATTTCAGCGATGACCCGCTGTTGCAGGGGCGCAACTTCTCCTATCTCGACACGCAGCTGAAAAGGCTTGGCGGACCGAATTTCACCAAGCTGCCGGTCAATGCGCCCAAGGGCTGCCCGGTCAGCAACTATCAGCAGGACGGGCATATGCAGTCCGACGCGCGCAAGGGCCGCGTGAATTATGAACCCAATGGCTGGGGGATCGGACCGCGCGCGCACCCGCTGGAGGGCTATGTCAGCTACCGCCAGCCAGTCACGGGCGAGAAAGTGCGGCTGCGGCCGGAAAGCTTCGCCGATCATTACAGTCAGGCGCGGCAGTTCTATATCAGCCAGACCGCGTCCGAGCAGGGCCATATCCTTGCCGCGCTGGTCTTCGAATTGTCGAAGTGCGAAGAGCCGGCAATCCGCGAACGCATGGTCGGGCATCTGACACATATCGACGCGCTTCTGGCGCAGGATGCCGCCGACAGGCTGGGCATTCTGGAGATGCCGAAACCGCCCCCCGCAGCAATGCCAACACAAACGGACCTGAAACCCTCCAGCGCACTCAGCATCCAGTCCCCCCCGCCCGACAGCTTCAAGGGCCGGATACTGGGTGTGCTGATCAGCGACGGGTTTGATGGTGGCATGCTGATGGCGCTGAAATCCGCTGTGGAAGCCGAAGGCGGGGTGGTGCGGATCATCGCGCCCCGGATCGGCGGGGCGATGTGCAGCAATGACAACCTGCACCCGGTGACCGACCAGCTTGGCGGCGCGCCCTCTGTCCTGTTCGACGCCGTGGCAATCCTGCCGGGGACTGAAAGCCTTGCCAAATGCCCCGCCGCCGTTGATTTTCTGCGCGATGCCCATGCGCATTGCAAACATATCGGCGCGACGCATGGCGCCACGGATCTGATTGCGGCCTGCGGTCTGGACGGGTCGCCGGATGGCGGCATGCATGCGCTGAACGATCCTGCCTCCGCAAAGGCTTTCGTCACGGCCTGCCGGGGGCTCAGGTTCTGGGAGCGCGAAGCGGCGCTCATGGCCTGAACTGCAAGGGCAGGAAATGCAGATAATGTCCCACGCCCATCCCCCCGAACAAAGCCGATCTTGCGGTCGCTGGTCTGGGTCAAAGAATGCATAACCTTGTCTTTCGCCAGCTTGTCAATCTCCGGGAAAACTATTGGTTCTGGCCCAGCATGATGACGCTTCTGGCTGTCGTGCTGGGGTTTGTCCTGCCCTATCTCGATATCCTGCTTGGTCCGGGCTGGATCCAAGCGGTGGGGTTTCTGCGCCCGACCGATGTCGATGGTGCGCGCGCCATCCTGACGACAATGGCGGGGGCGACGCTGGGGGTTGCGGGTGTCGCGTTTTCCGTGACGATTGTGGCTGTGTCCTTTGCCAGCGGTAACTACGGGCCGAGGCTGATCAGCAATTTCATGGGCGACAAGGAGAACCAGATCGTTCTTGGCATCTTCGTCGCGACGTTTGTCTATTGCATCACGGTTCTGAGCACAGTGCATACAGGCGCAAACGGGGGTATCGGGACCGCAGAAGACCCGTTTGTCCCGCAGACTTCGGTCTTTTTCGCAATGCTGCTTACATTGGCATCGGTTGGCGCGCTGATCGCCTATATTCACCATGTCCCCGAATCCATTAACATCATGAATCTGACAGCGAAGATCGGCCACAATCTGCAAAGTGCCATCATCAAGATGCAGGAGAAGGAAAGCGCGTGTCCAGATGATGGGCAGCAAGATGTTGAAGCATGGCGCAACCCGCCGCGAGATGGCGACGAGATCATTTTCGCGAATGCAGCGGGCTATCTTCAGCAATTCGATCTTGAAAGCCTTGTGGCGCTCGCCCGCGCCCACAAGACCCAGATCACCCTGCACCGCGCTCCGGGCGATTTTCTTGTAACGGGCGAGATCATCATGAGTGCGGGCATGCTGGGATCCGCTGATGGATCATTTGCCGGAAAACTGCTCCACTGTTATTCACAAGGGACCAACAGGACAGATCTGCAGGATGTCCTGTTCCTCTCCGATCAGCTTGTCGAGGTTCTGGGCCGAGCGCTCTCGACCGGCATCAACGACCCGCACACGGCTGTCCTGTGTCTGAACTGGCTGAAATCCGGGCTGGTGGAATTCGCTCGCAGACCCCCGGCGCAAGCTGCGCGGAAGTCGGACCCGGTGCTTTACCGGCGCGTCAGCTTTCAGGACATGCTGGACCGGTCTTTCGACCAGATGCGGCAGTCAATCGCGACTGACAGAACCGTCACGATCCATGCGCTGCGCGTTCTCGCGGATATTGCCGAGGTCGCGTCGCGCGGCGCTATGGTCGTTGCCTGTGTTGATCAGATGCATCGCCTCGTGCAATCGGCGAAGGAAAGTCTTGAGGAATCGGTCGCACATGCGGAGATAGACGTGGCACTGGGCAAGGCACTGGCGAAGGCGGCTGGTTCTTGATGATTTCGTGCAGCGCATCCCGTTATGCTGCGGGGGACTTGCACTCCACGGAAATTCATCCACAAGCCATCCGCACGATTGGTATTCAGGCAAGAAGATG
>SLQN01000310.1 GCA_007131465.1 Paracoccaceae bacterium | reverse complement strand
TAATCGCGCGCAACATATCGCGGCATGTATTCCTGCAGCAGCGCAGAATCCGCGCGCCCGCCGCGCAGTGCCTGCGGAATGCGGCTGGCATCGACGCCCGCCGCTTCGGCGAGGGCCGTCGCTTCGGCAACGGCCACAAAGCCCAGCCCGCACAGCACCTGATTGATCAGCTTGGTTGTTTGCCCTGCACCTGCCGGGCCCATGTGTGTCTGATTTGCTGCGACCTTTGCCAGCAGACGCTGTGCCTTGGCCACGTCCTCGTCCTGCCCGCCCTGCATCAGGGTCAACTCACCCGTCGCCGCCTTGGGGATTCCACCCGAAAGCGGGCTGTCCACCCAGCCCAGCCCCACCGCCTGCGCGCGCGCCGCGAGGTCCTTTGTGGCTGTCGGGTCGATCGAGGACATATCGATGATCAGCGTGCCCTTCGCTGCCCCTTCGGCTATGCCTTGGGGTCCAAATACGGCAGCTTCGACAATGCGCGGGCTGTTCAGGCTCAGGATAACACCTGACGCGCCCTGTGCCGCCTGCGCTGCACTGGACGCAGCAACTGCCCCTTTCTGCACAAGCAAAGCCACTTTCTGGGGGTCAAGGTCGAACACGGCCAGCGCTGTGCCGGTCTCGACCAGGCGCGCGCCAATGGCGCCACCCATGGCGCCCGCGCCGATCAGTGCAAGTTTCTCAGACATGGGGTGCTCCTGATTGCATGAGGGTCAGAGGGCCGCAGTGATACCACCATCAACAAACAATGTGTGACCGTTTACGAAACTGGCCGCATCTGACGCCAGAAAGATGCACGCGGCCTGCAACTCCTCGACCTTGCCCCAGCGTCCGGCGGGGGTGCGTTTTTCCAGCCATGCAGAAAATTCCGGGTTGGCCACAAGTGCCGCATTGAGCGGCGTGTCGAAATAACCCGGTGCGATGGCGTTGCAGTTCAGTCCAAGCGGTGCCCAATCGGTGGCCATCCCCTTGGTCAGGTTGGTCACAGCACCTTTGGTGGCGGTATAGGGCGCGATGCCGGGGCGGGCCAGCAGTGTCTGGACACTGGCGATATTGATGATGCGCCCGCGCCCACGCGCGATCATGTGCCGTGCAACGGCCTGACCGACATGGAAAACACTAGCGATATTGGTTTGCAACAGCTTTTCAAACATCTCTGCCGGAAAGTCCTGCAAGGGCGCGCGGTGCTGCATGCCAGCGTTATTGACCAGTATCTCAATCGCGCCATGCTGCTCTTCGAACGCATCGACGGCCTTGCGAACCGCAATATGGTCGGTCACATCGAACGCGAGTGTTTCGGCACCGGGAATCTTGGCGGCCGCTTCTGACAGCTTGCCCTCATCGCGACCGTTCAGGACGATCTGCGCACCTGCCGCTGCAAGGCCCTGTGCCAGTGCAAACCCTATGCCTTGCGACGATCCGGTGATCAGGGCGCGCTTTCCGCTGAGATCGAACAGGGGGTAAACCATGCATTTCTCCTTGTGTTTTTGCTGGACAAGCCAATGCTCCCCTGACTATGTTAACGTTATCACTAAACGTCAATACCAAACTTAAACAGCAAAATCGGATTGTCGCATGTTCAAGCCGCACGTACTGCAAATGGGGGAATTGCCCGAATGGGATGAAACCCCGATGCGCGAAGTCTTCGAGGTCCATCGTTATTTCGAGGCGACAGACAAAGCCGCCCTGCTTGCGGAAATCGGCCCGCAGGTCAGAGCCATCGCGACACGCGGTGATCTGGGGGCGAGCGCAGATGTGATCGCAGCCTGCCCCGCGCTGGAGGTCATCTCCGTTTTCGGGGTGGGCTATGACGCGGTGGATCTTGGCGCTTGTGCCGCGCGTGGCATCACCGTGACCAATACCCCTGATGTGCTGACCGATGATTGCGCCGATCTGGCGCTGGGGATGTGGCTGGCCCTGTCGCGCGGGATCGTGCCTGCAGAGGCATGGGCGCGCTCGGGCGACTGGGCAGCCAAGGGGGGCTTTCCCCTGCAACACCGCGCGTGCAAAAAACGCGCGGGCATTCTTGGTCTGGGGCGTATCGGCATGGCCGTCGCCGAGCGTTTGCGGGGCTTTGGCATGCAGATCGCGTATTGCGCGCGCAGCCCCCGCCCCGAAGCTGCTGACTGGCAATTCATCGCCGACGCGCAGGAACTGGCGGCGCAATCGGATGTCCTGTTCGTGACGCTGGCAGCGACCCCGCAAACGCATCACATTGTCAATTCCGACGTGCTGGATGCGCTGGGGGCTGACGGTCTGCTGATCAACATCTCCCGCGCGCAGAATATCGACGAGGCGGCTTTGATCGACGCGCTGCAGCACGGACGCCTGCGCGGCGCGGCGCTGGATGTGTTCGAGGGTGAGCCTTCGCTGGACCCGCGCTTTCCCCGGCTGTCCAATGTACTGTTGCAACCCCACCATGCCAGCGGCACATTCGAGACACGCCGTGCGATGGGCCAGTTGATGCGCGACAATCTCGCCGCCCATTTCGCAGGTCGTCCGCTCCTGACACAGGTGCAATGATGAAGGCTATCGTGATCCATGCCGCGCAGGACTTGCGCATCGAACCATTCCAGACGGAACCGCTGAGGGCAGGGCAGGTGCGGCTGCGACTGGCGACTGGCGGGGTCTGCGGGTCAGACCTGCATTACTACAATCATGGCGGGTTTGGCGCGATCAGGCTGCGCGAACCGATGGTGCTGGGGCATGAGG
>SLQN01000387.1 GCA_007131465.1 Paracoccaceae bacterium | reverse complement strand
GTCCTGCATGCAGATCAGCCCTTGAACTTTATACCCATCAAAGCGGCTGCAAACGGGTTATCGGGGTCGATGCGGTCGGGTTTGCGCGCTGGCTTAGCGGCCTCCTCGTGCCGGGTGTCGGGCTTGCGATCCTGCGGCTTCTTGCCCTTGGGCTTGCCCGATTTGCGCCGACTTTCCTGTGGGCGTCCCGTCTCGGGCTTACGCTCGGGGCGCGCTTCGCGGCGCGGGCGGGGGGCCCATGTAAAGGTGAAGAACACTTCAGCCGGGTCGTCCGCTGCGGGTTCAGGCACTGTCGCATCCTGCGCGGCAGTTTCCTGCGCAGGAATGTCCTGTTCGCCGTTGTCAAGCTCAGGATCAGAGACATTGCGTGCTTCCGCCACAGGCTCTGCCTGCGCTTCGGCATCGGGCGTCGCGGCGGGAACAGTCACTTCCGTCGAGTCTTGCGTAACCACAGGTTTCGACCGCGCCCGCTCACACTTCTCTGCCTTGTAGCCCAGCCCCTCCATCAGGTCGGCAAACTGCTCCAGCGTCGTGCCGGTGATCGACAGCATGTCCGGGGTGGCTTCGAATCCGGCGCGACTGTCGCAGGCCCGCAGCAGATCGGCCAGACGTTCCAGCATGTCGATGCGGATGGCGCGCGCGCCTGCCGGGCGATATCCTGCCATCAGGTAATGCGGCGTCGGCACATCCGGCAGATGCGGGATCGTCACCAGCCCCGGCGGCGGGCTTTCGGGGAATTCCTCCAACCCGTCAGCCAGCGACCGCAACACAAGGCGGAGCCGCGTGGGCGCGGGCTTCAGCAGCAGCGGCAAGAAGATGGTGAACTGTCCAAACCGCACCCCATGCTTGCGCAGCATCCCGCGCGCGTCCTGATCCAGCGCCTTGACGTCGGCCGCGATCTGTTCGCGCGGGATGACGCCCATCGCCTCGACCAACTGGAAGGCAACCCCGCGCGCCATGCCACCAAGGGTTTCATCGCGCGACATGTTCAAAAGCGGCTCGAACAAGGCGGCGATCTTGCGGTCGATGAAATGCTGCAGGCGGCGGCGCACCTTGTCGGCCACATCCGGCCCGGCTTCGTCATCGACGAACGCCTGAACCTGCGGGCGCAGCGCATCATCGCCGCGGATCAGTTTGCCGATGGCGGAATCACCCCACATCAGCCCACCCTGTTCGGTGAAATCGAACTCGGTATCGGCGGCATTGTAGAAAGAATCTGCGCGCAGATGGAACAGGGGTGTCAATGCGGCCAGCGAAGCTTGCCGCAGCGTCTTTGCCTCGTCTGCGCTGGCGGTCTTGTCCTGCCGGAAGCGGAACCCTTCCAGCCGTCCGATCAATTCGCCATCGACGGTCACTTCGCCCTTGTCGTTCACCTCGGCCACAAGGCTCTCCTTCTGCTTCAACCGGCGCAGCAGCACGCTTGTGCGCCGGTCAACAAATCTTTGCGTCAGCCGCGCATGCAGCGCGTCTGACAGGCGGTCTTCTACAGCGCGTGTTGCCTCGCGCCAATGATTTTCGTCATCGACCCAGCCTTTTCGTTGCGACACATAGGTCCAGGTCCGGATATAGGCGAGACGCTTTGACAGCGCGTCGATATCGCCCTCGGTGCGGTCGATGCGGCTGATATTGCGGGCCAGCCAGTCAGCGTCGATCCGGCCGTGTCCTTGCAGGAAATCAAAGAGCCGCGCCAGAAGCCCCGCATGCTCTGCGGCCGAAATGCCCCGGAAGTCGGGCACGCGGCAGATATCCCACAGCAGGCGCAAATCGCGTGCATCTTGTAACCGGTCACGGGTTTCCGGCAGGGTAAGAAGCGTTTTCAGCGCCACCAGATCATCGCCGTCGCGCGCGCGCGTCAGCCAATCGTTGTCAGTGTGCCGCTCAAGCGCGGCGATCAAACGCTCGGGCGCGCCAAAATCGAGCTTTGCGTTGCGCCAGTGCAGCCTGCGCACAGGCTGGAAGCTGTGCGATTCGATGGCCTCGATCACCTCATCGGGCAAGGGACGTGCCTCGCCTGTCACACCGAAACTGCCGTCATTCTGGAAGCGCCCGGCGCGGCCCGCGATCTGAGCCAGTTCATCCGGGCCAAGCGGACGCATGCGGCGGCCATCGAATTTGCGCGTGGCGGAAAAGGCCACATGCTTGATATCAAGGTTCAACCCCATCCCGATGGCGTCGGTTGCAACCAGATAATCGACATCGCCGTTCTGATAGAGTTCGACCTGCGCATTGCGGGTACGCGGCGACAGCGCGCCCATGACGACCGCGCACCCCCCCTTTTGTCGACGGATCAGTTCGGCGATGGCATACACATTTTCAACACTGAACCCCACAATTGCGCTGCGCGCGGGCATCCTGCTTATCTTTTTCGACCCTGTATAGGAAAGCTTCGACATGCGGTCGCGGCGCTGGAACTGGACGCCCGGAACCAGTGCCGCAATCGCGCTGCGCATGGTGTCCGACCCCATGAACAGCGTCTCATGCAGGCCGCGCGCCGACAACAGCCGTTCGGTGAAGACATGGCCCCGGTCGGGGTCGTTGCACAACTGGATTTCATCAATCGCCACAAAATCGGCCCCGATCTCCAGCGGCATCGCCTCGACGGTGCAAACCCAGTATTGTGTTCGGTCCGGGACGATTCGCTCCTCGCCCGTGACCAAAGCCACGCAATCGGGGCCACGCAAGCCTCGAATACGGTCATAGACTTCGCGCGCCAGCAACCGCAGAG
>SLQN01000350.1 GCA_007131465.1 Paracoccaceae bacterium | reverse complement strand
TCAGGAATTGTGACCAGTTCAGGATCAGGTTCAGGATGAAGGCCGAGGCCAGCCCCGGCAGCGCCAGCGGCAGGGTGATCAGCCCGAAACTTTCAAAGCGCGACAGTCCGTCGATTGCGGCGGCGTCATCAAGCACTTGCGGAACCGTGTCGAAGGCGATTTTCAGCAGCCAGACTGTGACCGGAATGCCTGCGGCGATATAAAGAAGGGTCGTGCCGAAATGCGATTCCAGAAGGTTCAGCCGGTCCATCATCCGGTAAAGCGGGATCAGCACCACCAGCCCCGACACCATCTGCACTGACAGAATCGCCAGCATCATCGCCCCCTTGCCCCGAAACGGCAGGCGCGAGAAGGCATAGGCGGCAGGCGCGGCCAGCGCGACCGCGCCCGCCGCGCCCAGCACCGACAGTTTCATCGTGTTCCAGATATAGGTGTGAAAGCCACCATCGCGCAGCACGCGGTCGAAATTGGCGAGTGTGGGGTCCTGCGGGATGAAGCGGGCGGCGCCAAGGAAGACTTCGGATTGCGTGCGCAGCGCCAGTGAGACAAGCCACAGGATCGGCAGCAGAAAGGCCAGCGCCAGCGCAAGCATTGCGGCATAGACCAGCACATCGCCCCAGCGTTCGGCCCGGCTGCGCACCATCAGCGGCGGCCCTTTGGCAACAGAAGCGTCAGCAGCGCTGTCAGCGACAGCGAAATTACCAGCAGCAGCACCGCCAGCGCGGCCCCGCGCCCCAACTCGAAATTGCGAAA
The DNA here is from genome assembly GCA_007131465.1 of Paracoccaceae bacterium. Taxonomy (GTDB): domain Bacteria; phylum Pseudomonadota; class Alphaproteobacteria; order Rhodobacterales; family Rhodobacteraceae; genus Roseinatronobacter. The sequence goes on along the minus strand of SLQN01000350.1, from coordinate 1,974 downwards.
CACAGTGTTATAGGCGTGCAGTGACAGGACTTCGGTGGCCCGGCCCGGCCCGCCCCCTGTCAGCGACAGGATCGTGTCGAACATGTTGAGGGTCATGATCAGGATCAGGATGGCATTGACCAGAAGCGCGGGGCGCAGATGCGGCAGGGTGATGAACCAGAACCGCTCGGCCGCGTTTGCGTCATCTATCGCGGCGGCCTCGTACAGCGCCGGGTCTATGGATTTCAGCGCGGCATAAAGCAGGATCATGGAATAGGCCGTGCCCTGCCAGACTGTGGCGATCACGGCGGACGCCATCGCATTTGCCGGGTCCGACAGCCATGCGACCGGGCTTGCCCCGATCAGGCGCAGCGCGGAGTTGATCGCACCGAACGGCGCTTCGGAAAAGAGAAGCTGCCAGATGATGCCATTGGCGATGGCCGGAATGACCCAGGCGGCCAGAACGATCGTGCGCAACGCGAGCGTCCCGCGCAGGCGCGCGCGTTCGGCCCGCACCACCAGCAGCGCGATGCACAGCCCCAGTGCCACCTGACCCGCGACGCTGGCCAGCGTATAGACCAGCGTGTTGCGCAGGATCACGCCAAGGGTGGCACTGCGCAGGACGCCGGTGATCGAGTCCAGCGAAAACCGCGCCGCGGTGTCGAACAGCCGCGCATCGGTGAAGGCCAGACGCAGCGCCTCGACCACCGGATAAAGGTAGAACAGCGCCAGCACCAGCAGGGTGGGCATCAGCCAGGGCAGCGCGCCCGCGCCCTGGCGATTGCGGCGCGGGGGGGTCACGCTGCGCCTTTGTGCCGCGGGCGCTGCATGTCAAAGCCGCTCGAACGCGGCCATGACTTCAGAGGCCGCGCGGTCGAGGGCCGCCTCGGGCGTGGCCGATCCTGACAGCACATCGCCCAAGAGGATCTGGATCTGGTCAGAGATCACAGGATAGATTGCCACACCCGGCCGCGCGCGCCCGTTTTCCAGTGCGGCGGCGAACACGTCGAATTCGGGGCCTGCGAATTCCTCGTATGTTTCATAAAGCGAGGCCGAGGTCGGCAACAGCCCCTGAAACGCGTTGCCCGGCCCGGCATACAGCCGCGCGATGCCCGCGCAGAGCTCCACCTTGGCGGGGTCGTCGCTCAGCGCCGCGATGGCCCAGCCGCCTGTGCCGGTCGCGCGCTGCTCCGGGGTCGGGCCGGGCAGTTCGGACACGGCCCAATTCGCGGCCTGCTCGGGTGGAAGGGTGTTCTGGATCTGGCCAAACATCCAGTTGCCGCCGATGAACATGCCCGTCGCACCCGCCGCAGCCGAGGCCAGCAGATCGTCATAGCTGGCAAGCCCGGTCACACGCGCCGGGGCCGCGCCGCTTTCCACCAGATCGGCATAGAATTGCACTGCGTCCAGAAAGGCCGCGCGGTTCTCGCCCTCGAAAAAGACCGGCTGGCCGCTGTCATCCACCAGCCGCCCGCCCTGCGCCCAGAAATGCGCAAGCCAGTCGAAGGCCGAGGCCTCGTCGCGCCCGGCGTTGAACAGCACCCCCTCGCGCCCCGTCTGGGCCACGGCAAGGGCGGCGTCCTGCAATTCGGCCCAGGTTTGCGGGGCGTCGGGCACAAGGGTCACATCGCGGTAGAGCACGCGCAGATCGGTGAACCACCACAGCGCCACCAGATCGCCATTGGCATCGGTCGCGCCCTCGCGCACGAAGGGAAAGAGGTCGTCGATTTCCTCTTGGGTGAAGAAGGGGGTCATGGGGGCCAGCAGACCCGCATCCTTGAACGTCGCCAGTTGCGAGCTGTCGATCATGGCGCAGTCGGGGCCGCGGCCTGCGCGCGTCTGTTCGATGATGCGCGCCTGTTCCTGCGCGATGGCTCCGGTCTGCAACTGCGTCTCGATCCGCCAGCCGGGATTGGCAAGGATGAAATCGGTGAACAGGCCGCCGAAGACTTCGGCCGTGGCCGGGTCCGCGCTGTAAAGATCGAAGGCCGTCAG
>SLQN01000010.1 GCA_007131465.1 Paracoccaceae bacterium | reverse complement strand
AGGGCCAGCCCAAGGCCGAAATGTGTCTCCAGCAGCGGGATGGCCAGCGCCGCGCCCAAGCCCCCAAGGGCCAGAAGGCCCATGCCTGCGATGATCCAGCGGGTGCGGTTGCCGCCCTGATCCGCCAGATGCCCCCAGTTGGGCCGGGTGATCTGCACCCCGTAATGCAACGCCACCAGAAAGCCCGGCAGCACCACGGGCAGGGCCAGTTCCACCACCATCAGCCGGTTCAGGGTCGAGGTCATCAGCACAACAATCGCGCCCAGGCAGGCCTGCACCAGCCCGAGGCGGAAAATCTGCACCCATGACAGGCTCATGCGCCAAGTCCTCTCAGGGCGAAGGCCGCAACCAGCATCCCCAGCACATAGGGGCCGACGCCGGTCCCATTGAACCACGGCGCGAGCCTGGCAGGATCCTTGCGCCAGCGCCCCAGCGCCCAGATCTGCACGCCAATCCCCAGCGTGATAAGGCCCGCATGAATAGGCGCGCCCCAGATCAGCAGCAGAAAGACGATGACAAGCTGCGCCAGCACCATCACTGTGCCCGCGACTGTTGCTGCATCGACCGGCCCCATTGTCACCGGCAGCGACCGCAGGCCCATCTGGCGGTCGCCCTCGATGGCCTTGAAGTCATTGATCGTCATGATCCCATGCGCGCCAAGCCCGTATAGGACAGCCACCACCACGATCTCGAATCGCGGCGCACCTGCGGCGATGACCGCCGCGCCCGTGAACCAGGGCAGCGATTCATAGCTCAGCCCCACAAGCCCCGGCCCCCACCAGCCCGACCGCTTGGCCCGCACCGGTTCGGCCGAATAGGCCCAGGCGGCAAGCACACCCAGAACCGTCGCGCCAAAGCCCCACGGCCCAAGCTGCCAGCCGACAGCGAGTGCAAGCACTGTCATCGCCAGCGCGATGTAAAGGCCCCAGCGCCCGGGAATGCGGCCCGAAGGAATTGGGCGGTCAGGTTCATTGATCGCGTCCACATGGCGGTCGCACCAGTCATTCGCGGCCTGCGACATGCCGCAGACGATCGGCCCGGCGAGGAGAACCCCCAGCACCACCAGCATCCAGCTTTCGGGCCAGACCCCGACCGAGATGATGCCGCACAGATAGGCCCACATCGGCGGAAACCATGTGATCGGTTTGATCAGTTCCAGCATCGCGCGCGGTTGCGGCAGGCCGGACGGGTTGGGGCGGGTGTCAAGACTCAGATCGCTCATGATGTAAACTTTGCCTTACATTTTGAATCTCATCAAGTGTTAATTGCACCTGACAGTGCGCAGCTTTCCGCTCAGGTAATTCAGGCGTCATTGAACCGTCGCAGCCGCTGCTTAGCTGAGCGTGACCAAGCAGAGGATCCCCTCATGAAATTTCGCTATATCTTTCCCGTCGCCCTTGCCCTGAGCGCGAGCCCCAGTCTGGCCGACCGCACGCCCCCGGCAGATGCGCTTCCGCTCTCGACCATTGTCGGCGCGCTTGAGGCACGTTTCGACATCCAGTTCATTGACGAGATTGAATGGGATGACGACGGTTACTGGGACATCGAATTCTTCACCAATGACGGGGCGAAGGTTGAAGTGAAGATTGACCCGGTCTCGGGCGAGCCGCGGAACTGACCGTCAGCGCCCTTGCGCGTCCAGAAATGCCAGGACGGCCTCTGCAGTCTCTGCCGGGGCCGTATCTGGAAAAAAATGCCCGCCCGGCAGTGCCCTGACCTGCATCTGCGCCAGTCGCGGCCCCCAGAGCGCGGCCATGTCATATTCCCGCGCCATCACCCCGTCAGCCCCGAAAAGCACCAGCGCAGGACACTCGACGCGGCGCTGCAGATCGGCCTCATCCAGCGCCAGATCATGCGCGATGGCGGCGCGGTAATCCTGACACATGGCAAAGATCACTTCTGGCCTGCACCATGCCGCGCGATACTCGGCCAGAAGCGCAGCATCGAAATCCGCCAGCCGCGCCCCGCCCCAGCCCAGCAGGCAGGTTTCAAAGAAGTAATCCGGGTCCGCCGCGATCAGCCGCTCGGGAAAAGGATGCGGTTGCGCAAGAAAGAACCAATGGTAGTAACTCGCAGCGACCGAATGCGTCAGCCCGCGCAGCAGGGCCTGGGTCGGCACGATATCCATCAGGGTCAGACTGGACACGCGCTCGGGGGCATCCAGCGCCATGCGATGCGCCACCCGCGCGCCCCGGTCATGGCCCACAAGATGAAACCGCGCATGGCCAAGCGCCGCCATCAGCGCCAGCTGATCCTGCCCCATCGCGCGAAAGGAATAGCCCGCGCAATCCTGCGGCGCATCCAGCCCCGGCGTGGCCGAGTCCCCATAGCCGCGCAGATCGGCGGCAACCACAGTGAACCGCTCGGCCAGCCGCGCGGCTATGGGACGCCACATCGCGCGGGTCTGCGGGAAGCCATGCAAAAGCAGAACCGCAGGCCCTGTGCCGCGGATCGTGCAGGTAATCCCGACCCCGTCCAGCGTGATCGCCACGTCCCGGAATGCCTCTGCCATCTGCCCCTCGCGCGCTTTGATGCCAGTCTAGACAGCACGCGGCCTTGCGCCAAGCCCCTTGCCCCGCCGCGCACACTGCCCTAGACAGGCACGACATTTTTCGGGAGGGACCATGCGTCGCGTTGTCATCACAGGACTGGGGGTCATTTCCCCAATCGGAAATTCCGCCACCGAAGTGTCAGACAGCCTGCGGGCCGGTCGCTCTGGCATTGTCTT